>JBBIID010000517.1:0-2026 GCA_037446675.1 Paludibacter sp. | reverse complement strand
GAAAGAAAAAGTTTATCGTAAATTTTTTCCAAAAGTCGCGGTACGGCCGATATCATAGTTGGGTTTATCTCCTTGATATTTTCAGCTATGGTTGCCAGACTTTCGGCATAATAAACCGACATGCCCAGATATTGATACAAATACACCAACATGCGCTCGTAGGCATGGCATAACGGAAGAAAACTCAACGCTGTTTTGCTCCATTTGGCAGGAATCGTTTCGAGGTGTTTAAACTGGTTGACGATGTTGCTATGCGAAAGCATTACACCTTTCGGATAACCGGTGGTTCCTGATGTGTAAATGATAGTTGCCAAATCCTCAGGTTTGATCTCAGCTTTTATCTTGGAAAGTTTTTCCGGTTCCGGATTTTTTTTTCCAAGCTCGATAAGTTGGTCGAGAAATTTATATTCTGTGCCTTGTTCGTTGAATGTGTAAATCTCTTTCAGCGTTTTTACTTCGGGCATAATGGGCTGCAATTTGTTGCGCAACTCTTTACCTTCGATAAAAATCATTTTCATTTCGGCATGATTCAGAATGTGTCGGTAATCGTCCTGACTTATAGTTGGATAAATAGGTATTGAAACAGCTCCGATTTGCATGGTTGCAAAGTCAATCATGTTCCACTCCGGTCTGTTTCCGCTTACGATTCCTACTTTATCGCCGGGTTTGATGCCCAGCTTCATCATTCCGTAGCTAATGTTATTGGTTATTTCTACATATTGTTGAATGCTGAATTTTACCCATGCGCCGTTTCGCTTGCACGCTAAAGCGGCATTCTGATTTGGATATTTTTCCAAATAGTTATCCAATAGGTCAAATAATCGTGTTACTTCCATTTTATTGAGTAATTAGAACCTAAATTCTGAAAAATCGGGATTCAAGGTTATTATTGAAAAACAACTGTTCTGTTTTTGTATGCCAATATTTTCCGTTCGATGTGTTTTTCCACTGCGTGCGAAAGAACTATTTTTTCGAGATCGCGTCCTTTTTTAATCAGTTCTTCCACGGTATCTTTATGCGATATGCGGGTGACATCCTGTTCTATAATTGGTCCGGCATCTAAATCGCTGGTAACGTAATGACTTGTAGCTCCTATTACCTTTACTCCACGTTCGTGGGCTGCATGATATGGTTTTGCTCCGGCAAATGCAGGCAAAAATGAATGGTGAATATTGATAATCCGATCGGGATAGTTCTTGATAAATTCCGGTGACAACACCTGCATATATCGCGCCAGTACGCAAAATGTAATTTTGTGCTTTTTGAGCAATTCCAATTGTTTTGCTTCCTGTTCGGCTTTGTTTTCTTTTGTTATCGGAATACAGTGATATTCTATTCCAAATCGATTGGCCACTTCTTCCATATCCGGATGGTTGCTTATAATGATTGGAATTTCTACATGCCATTCGCCAGCGGCATAGCGAGCAAGCAAATCGTATAAACAATGTGGCATTTTCGAAACAAAAATAGCCATGCGGGGTTTGTTGTCGGAGAAATATAGGCGGAAAGTAATTTTGAGTCTGTTGGCAATGAGCGTTTCGAAATATTCCGCAATTTTGTCTTTTGGAATTTCAAATTCATCCAATTGCCATTTAATGCGCATGAAAAAAACACCTTCTTCGCGATTTACATACTGATCCAGATAAAGAATATTCCCTTTGTGCTGATTAATAAACTCGGTAACCAAGGCCAAAATGCCCGGACGGTCAGGGCAATGCATCAAAAGCACCGCCGTATTATCATTTCCTCTCATTAAAAAATTACATTTTAAAACCAATTGCAAAGATAACATTATTAATTGGAGAGAAATATTTTTACTGGCTAAATGTGGTTAAACTCTTGATCGCATGGATATTGATTTTCTTTTGAAAGCCCCGCTACGAAAGGGTTTCAGAAAAATATTGCGGAAAATTGAAAAAAAATAATCAAAGCTATTGCAGGAATAAAATTTTGCCGTATCTTTGCACCGCATTTGAACGCAATGCACAATATCAAAATTGGTTCGGTAGTTCAGTTGGTTAGAATG
>JBBIID010000516.1:1680-2032 GCA_037446675.1 Paludibacter sp. | reverse complement strand
TGTCTCGCAACATAAGTTTGTAACAAAACCAGAAATAAAAACAGATTTTATACTGTTTTTCTCTAA
Source organism: Paludibacter sp. (assembly GCA_037446675.1). Taxonomy (GTDB): domain Bacteria; phylum Bacteroidota; class Bacteroidia; order Bacteroidales; family Paludibacteraceae; genus Paludibacter. The sequence goes on along the minus strand of JBBIID010000516.1, from coordinate 1,966 downwards.
AATATCATAAAGCCTTGTATTATAAAAAGCATCATAACTTGATTTTTCTATAACAAGACATCTTTTATCAAAAACCCTTTCATCTATTTCTGTAAAGGCAATTTTTCTTCTTTCCATAACTCTTTTTGCAACATCAATACTTCTATCAAGTGCATAAGAAGTTAATGAATCTGAACCACCCCAAGTAAAAGAAGGAACATATTTGGGAGGAAATCCCGAACCAAAAACATTTGCAGAAACTCCGACTACTGTGCCAGTATTAAACATTGTATTGATTGAACTTTTC
>JBBIID010000516.1:763-1632 GCA_037446675.1 Paludibacter sp. | reverse complement strand
ACATTGAGCCGCTATCGATTTGCTCATCATTAATTACAACCTTCACACTTCCATAATTATTCTTAAGATCACTGTTATTTGTATCAGCGCCTAAATTAACCCACGAACCTAAATATGCATGTCCAAGAAAACCATCATGTTGTTTATTTGAATATGAATGAATTATTGAATCTTCTACTTCACCACCTACTTTACATACTTCGCCAATGCTAGTATTTTCATATATCTTTGCACCGGTTTTTATCATAGAATTTTTACCTATGTAGGCAGGACCGATAATTACGGCATTGGGAAAGATTTTTGCGTTTTCATCAATGTAGATTGGACCATCTTCTGCATCCAAAACTACATTTGGTTTAATCTTGGCACCTTCTGCGATATAAATATTTTCTTTATTTACAAGAACAGCTCCTTCATAAATTTTACCATTATGCAAAGGATTATTTTTATCAACAAGTAATTCAAAGTCAGAAACTAATTGTTTTCCATTTTGTTTTACTAAGTCCCATGGATAGGATATGTAATCAACTTTTATTTCTTTTTTCAATAAGCCAGAAAAATCTGAAATAGTAAAAACATCATTCATTGATTTCTTCAAAAAATCAAGATTTGAACCACTTACTCTTGCAGCAATTATCGTCTCTCCATCAACATATAAAGCATCTGAACCCTCGACAGGAACTTTATCACGAAAATTTTCATCAGCAATAACTCTTCCATTTATAAACAAACAACTTTTTACATTTGTAGGTAGTTCATTAACAAAAACATTCGGATTATTTCTTCTAACCAAATCACCAAGATATGAACGACAATGCAAAGCAATTGGAATCTCTGGATATCTTCGTTGAATCTTTTCTTTCAGCGTA
>JBBIID010000516.1:0-702 GCA_037446675.1 Paludibacter sp. | reverse complement strand
ATATACCTTCGATAATTACAATTGAATCAACCATGAACCCTCCATTAAAGATAAATTTATTAATTAATTATATATTGAGATTGTAATTCTCCAATGTTTATCTTTTCTATTGAAAAAATATATAGGAATTAACTAATAAAAAAGAAATTCTTTTTTATTTACTTTTGATAAACAGAAGGGCATTTAGTAATTTTGTCATATGAAAGAAAAAAACATTAAATCGAAGTTAAAGAAATATTTAATTATTGCCGGAATTATTTTTGTTGCAATATTTCTTTTGAACAGAATAATTTTACCTTGGGTAGTCAGCAGTGATCCGATTAAAGTCCCAAAGGTTGTTGGCTTATCAAAAGAGGAAGCAAAGGAAATCCTTATTTCAATAGGTTTAAATCCAATCGAAGTCGGAACCCGATATGATGATAAAATTCCAGAAAATCATATTCTATTTCAACGTCCTCATCCAAATAGTTTAGTTAAAAAAAATCGAAGAATTTACATTTACATATCCGGTGGTGAGAAACAAATATTAATGCCACGCTTGGTTGGAAGAACTACAAGAGAAGCCCGTATTATTTTAGAAAAAAACGGTTTACACATCTCAAAAATTGAAGAAGTAGAGTCAGATGAACCAGCGGGTACGATTATAGCTCAACAATTTTCAGAGGGAACAAGATTATATAAAGATGATTATGTTTATCTTAA
>JBBIID010000515.1:0-2045 GCA_037446675.1 Paludibacter sp. | reverse complement strand
TTTGACAATGTAGTGATATCAAGAAAGTAATGATGAATAATCCTTATATCATCCAATTAACTAATCAACATATTATCACATCAGCTCATCATCACATCAACCAATTCTTCATTTTTTTCGATTATCGATTACTCTCACCGCTTTACCTTCACTTCTCGCAATCGATTTTGGTTCTACCAGCGTTACTTTCACACTCAATCCAATAGCACTATTAAGAGCCATTTCAATTTTCCGTGAAAGATTTTGCAAATCTCGTATCGTGTAAATTTCGATTCGTCCAGCTCCACTTTCAGCTCAAGCGTATCGAGGTTATTTTCCCGATCAACATAAAGCATGTAGTGAGCACTGGTTTCGCCCATTTCGAGCAATACATGTTCAATTTGAGAAGGAAACAGATTCACTCCACGAATAATCAGCATATCGTCGCTTCGTCCGGTAATCTTTTTCATTCGTACCGAAGTTCTTCCGCAAGCACAAGTTTCCCTGTTCAGTGTCGACAGGTCTCGTGTGTTATAACGTAACAAAGGAATTCCTTCCTTTGTTAGCGTGGTAAACACCAATTCACCTTGTTGCCCGTCAGGCATTGGTTCTTTTGTATCCGGATGAACTATTTCCGGGAAAAAATGGTCTTCGTGTACATGCAGACCCGAATGATGAATGCAATCATTCGCTACTCCGGGTCCCATAATTTCACTTAATCCATAAATATCATGAGCATGAATTCCCCATTTTTTTTCCAACTCCACCCGCATATTTTCGGTCCATGGCTCGGCTCCAAAAACACCTATTTTCAGTTTCATATCTTTCAGCGAATATCCGAATTCCTCAAGCGCATCCGCCAAATGAAGTGCATACGAAGGCGTGCAAGCCAGCACTGTGGAACCAAAATCGGACATCAACTGCAATTGACGACGCGTATTTCCGCCCGAAATCGGCACAACGGTACAACCAACCGTTTCCGCTCCGTAATGAACGCCCAAACCTCCTGTAAACAGGCCGTAACCATACGAAACCTGCATAACATCGTCCGACGAAATCCCGGCCATTGTTAAACAACGAGCCACTACTTCGCGCCAGTTTTCTATATCTTTTTTGGTGTAACCAACTGTTGTCGGTTTTCCGGTTGTTCCGCTCGAAGCATGCACACGTACAATATCTTTCATCGGCACAGCAAACAAATCGAACGGATAATTGTCGCGCAAATCGGTTTTATATGTAAACGGAAGTTTTACAATATCGTCGATCGAATTTATATCAGCCGGCTTCACTCCTATTTCATCCATTTTACAGCGGTAAAACGCCACGTTCTGATATACATGTTGCACCAATTGTTTTAACCGCTCACTTTGCAATGCCCGCATATCTTCACGGTTCATGCATTCAATTTCCTTGTTCCAGATCATATTAAATTTTGATGTTAACTTGCTGATGTTATTTTAAATCCTCTTCACTGATTAATTTCAGATGATTGGACTGAATCACCTCATTTGCTTTTTCCGATTTATCGGCACGAAGAATAAGAATAGATTTGCTTCCAAAACTAAAAGCATATACATATTCGATGGCTATATCGGCGGCTGTGAATAAATCGAGGATATGAGACATGGAGCCCGGTGCCGCATTCATTTCTATGGAAATTATTTCGTGAACACGCACCATGAAACTGGCATCGCGCAGCACTTTAAACGCTTTTTCGGGATCGGAAACTACAGCTCGTAAAAGGCCATAATCGCTGGAGTCGGCAACCGTTAAAGCTATAATATTAATATTGTTTTTTGCTAAGACCGAAAGAATTTCATTTAAGTGGCCGGTTTTGTTTTCGAGGAAAACGGAGAGTTGGCGGATTGTCATAATATTAGTTGGTTTTGTGATTTTAGAATCGCAAATTTAAAAAAATTAATGCGTTTATGTGCAAAAAAACTTCTTTTTTATTTCAAAAAGCACAACTAATTTAACGAAAAATTATTAACCTAAAACATGTGTAAATTATAAAAATATCGTATATTTGTTTTCTTTATTTTTTACTTTAAAAAGTAAATATTCCT
>JBBIID010000514.1:1815-2052 GCA_037446675.1 Paludibacter sp. | reverse complement strand
AAAAGAGGTTTCCAAAGCAGAATTCTGCTTCATGTTCCATTTAAAAGGAGCAATTGGCATATAGGACTTGATTTCAACTCTCTTAAATACTCTGCAAATGGAGCTATTTACAAAAGAGTTGATTCCAGCATTATTTTAGGTATGAGCTTCGATGCCGTTTCGTTTTCCGGAAAAAGAAATCAACCGCCGTCCAACTTCAAAAGCATAACCGAATAACGATATGAAAACTACTTTAAA
>JBBIID010000514.1:0-1805 GCA_037446675.1 Paludibacter sp. | reverse complement strand
CACATTCTATCACTGCTTTCGCTCGTGCTACTGCTACCGTCGTGTATGGAAGAGCCGATTATGCAACCCAACACCAACGAAGGAAATTTTGAAGCATTGTGGAAAATAATCGATACCCGCTATTGCTACCTCGATTATAAAAAAATCAACTGGGATTCCATTCACGACGTATACAAAACTCGTTTGGCGACCGACACAACAGAATTTGAATTTTTCGATTTGTTGGGCGACATGCTTGCCGAACTCAAAGACGGACATGTCAATTTATCGTCGTACTTCGACCGAAGCCGCTACTGGAACTGGTATACCGATTATCCCGCGAACTTTAGTTCTTCGCTGGTATTTTCGTCTCGTTATTTAGGTCGGAATTACAGAGTAGCGGGAGGCTTTCGCTATCAGAAAATTGCGAACGACAGCATTGGTTATATTTATTACGGAAGTTTCTCAGATGTATTTTCGGACACGAATATGCGGTATATTATGAATTATTTTACCGATTGTAAAGGTTTGATTATAGATGTTCGTGACAATGGCGGCGGCGATTTGGAATTATCGGAAACATTGGCTTCTTACTTTTTCAAAAACGATACCGTCACCGGATATATTCGCCATAAAACAGGCAATGGACATTCTGATTTTTCATCTCCGCAGGAAATTGTAACAAAGGCAAACAAAAAAATTCAATGGGAACGGCCTTTGATTGTACTTTCCAACCGATTGTCTTACAGCGCCACCAATGATTTTATAAACAGGATAAAAGCCGCGCCAAACGCATTAGTCATTGGCGACAAAACAGGTGGTGGAGGCGGATTACCATTTTCCAGCGAATTGCCCAACGGTTGGTCCATTCGGTTCTCAGCTTCGCCTATGTTCGATAGAGACATGCAACACACTGAATGGGGTATTCAACCGGATATTGTTGATAGCTTAAGAGTCGCTGACATCGAAAGAGGTTACGACACCATTATTGAAAAAGCCATAAAAATAATAGCCCAATCACATTAACACATCTGCACATTGGCACATTATCTCATTATCACATTGAATTCATGAAAAAACTCAAAATAACAGAAATGAACCGCCTCACGGTGGACGAATTTAAAGAAGAAAAGAAAACACCTTTTATTGTTGTATTGGATAATGTTCGCAGCCTTCACAACGTAGGATCGGTGTTTCGCACGGCAGATGCTTTTTTGGTGGAAGCGGTTTATTTATGTGGCATCACTTCCACCCCACCCCATGCCGAAATACACAAAACAGCATTAGGCGCTGAAAACACCGTAAACTGGAAGTATTTTGAAGATACTCACACGGCTGTATCGGAATTAAAAAAAGAAGGATATACTGTTTTGGCGATCGAGCAAGCGCAGGGAAGTACCATGCTCACTGATTTAAAATTGGATAAAGAGAAAAAATACGCACTCGTTCTAGGTAACGAAGTGAAAGGTGTGCAACAAAGCGTGGTGGACAACTGCGATGGCTGCATTGAAATTCCTCAGTTTGGAACAAAACATTCGCTTAACGTAAGTGTAACCGGCGGAATTATCATTTGGGAATTCTTTAAAAAGCTTTCCTGAATTGTAAATAGTAAATGATTAAATTGTAAATAACATAATGGATTGGAGAGATAAACTCAGCGGATTGAAAGCCGATTTGCCCGAAGGTGAAGAACCGAAAGAAGAAACCAAAACGAGTGAAACAAAAAAGCGACAAAAAGAACCGTTACGCGTGGAACTTGACAAACGAAACGGGAAACCCGCCACGCTGGTCACCGAATTTGAGGGAACAGACGATGAACTGAAAGA
>JBBIID010000513.1:0-2063 GCA_037446675.1 Paludibacter sp. | reverse complement strand
GTGATACCAACGGTAATGGAACAATTACCTCTCCAGAACTTTCAGGCGATACTAATGGTAACGGTGTGATTGATAATGGCGAAATTGCAGGTGATAACAACGGTGATGGAATAATCACTTATCCTGAAATTGAAGGAGATACAAATGGAGATGGAAAGCTATCTTCAGATTATATCGTAAAAATGTATGACGATTTAGCAACCTTCGATAATAGTGAGAACAAATTTGTGTCTTATCAATGGTATAAAAACGGCGTTATTATTAAAGGAGCAACTCAACAATTCTATTTTGAAGAAGCTGGATTAAATGGTTCATATTCTGTAAGGGTTGTTACAGTAGATGGTGAAATCTTCTTCACAGAAGAAAAAGTGTTTGGAAATAGCTCTTCTGTTTTAAAATCAGTTAAAGCATTTCCTAATCCGGTAAATTATGACCAACCATTGGAGATTGCAGTAAATGGGTTTAGCGCAGTTGAATTAGAAAATTCAACATTGTCTATTAATACATTGCAGGGTGTATGTGTGTTTACATCAGCCGATGTAATGAATGTCAACTATATCAATTTGCACTTGAAACCACAATTATATATTGGTAATATTAAAACGAGTGCAGGAAAAGTTTATACTTTTAAAATAGTTGTAAGTGAATAAAAAAAATGAAAGTTTTGTAGGGCAATTTTTTGTCCTACAAAATTATTCAATAATTAAAATACTATAATAGTTAATACAATCATGATAAAAAAAAGAATAATTATTGTAACAGCTTTATTCCCCTGCTTGCTATTTAGTGAACAGATTACTAAAGATGTGAATAAAACACAGAATTCATCATCCGCTAAGCAAACGGAAGTAAAGACGGATTCTGTGTCGAATATCAAGACAGATAAGAGTTCATCTACAGTGTTAACCACTGAGGCAGATAATAAAACTGCGATTTTAAATTCTGATTCTTTGTTGATGCAGGATTCCTTGAGAAAATCGGACTCATTAGCTTTGCTGTCAAAATCTAAAAAAATGAAAGAAAAAGGTACAAGTTATCTTCATTTAGCGCTTGGAGCAGGAGTTCATGATTACTCAATGGATCTTCGGAATGGCTTGTCAGCAAAGAGTCCGCTAGGCTATTTGTTTAATGGAGCTTATAGCTACTTTTTTAATTCGCATGTTGGACTTCAAGCAGGATTGGCAGCACAATATTTTAATCAAATGTCAACAATGGATTATATGTCTGTGATTCAGGATGTAGATGGACAAAGTCGGACATATGACTATAGAACATACTATAATAAGTGGGAGGAAATAAATCAGACTATATTCCTAGATATACCTCTTTCTATACAGTTTAAACAAAAAATTAATCAAAATATAGGATTATTGGCTTCTCTTGGTGGAAAAGCTTCAGTTCCGGTGTATTCTAAGCTTAAGTCAACTAACGCTGGATTTATCGAAACTACTGGTTATTATTCTCAGTGGAATACTGAATTGAATAATCTTCCACAATATGGCTTCTCTACTATCAGTGGAGTTTACGAAGGCAAATCACAACTTAAAACAGGTTTCTCTGCAATTGCAGATTTGGGTTTCCTCTTTAAATTGACTGATAGAGCCGATTTCTATTTAGGTGGTTATTTTAATTATGGATTGAATAATTTAGTAAAGCAAAATAGTAAAGAAATTTATAATAAAGATGGCGTTTATAATGGAGTATTTGCTTCATCAAATGTACAATCCATAAAACCAATTTCATTTGGTGTTAAATTAGGCTTCTATTTCGAAGTTGGAAAAAAAGATAGCGATAAGGATGGTGTATCAGATAAAAAGGATCTTTGTCCTAATACCCCTGCTGAAGCATTTGGAATGATTGATATACATGGTTGTCCAATAGATTCTGATGGTGACAGTATTCCTGATTATCTAGATAAATGTCCTGATACTCCAAAAGAAGCCTTTGGTCAGGTAGATTCTTTGGGTTGCCCATTAGATGATGATATGGATGGTGTACCGAATTATCTTGATAAATGTCCCGATACTCCAAAAGAAGCATTCGGTCAGGTGGATTCTTTGGGT
>JBBIID010000512.1:0-2076 GCA_037446675.1 Paludibacter sp. | reverse complement strand
AATATCGGAAAATTGAGCTACTTAACCGGATATACCGATTTTTACAACGGCGATTTTCTGCAAATTGGCTATATCGCTATTCCTCAGTTTTTCAGTCAGGACGAGATACGGAGCGAGATCGAAAGTTTCCTCACCGTCATCATTCATATTTATCTGATCATTATCGTGTTAGCCATTCTTTTGAGCTTGTTTATCGGAAAACAACTTTCGGCTCCGCTAAATATGATTGAAACAAAACTCAAGCAAATGAGGCTCGGGCAACGAAACGAAAAAATAGATTACACGCTGAATGACGAAATCGGACAACTGGTGCAGCAATACAACCGTACGATTGATGAGTTGGAGCACAGTGCGGAATTGTTGGCAAAATCGGAACGCGAATCGGCATGGAAATCGATGGCACGACAAGTAGCGCATGAGATAAACAATCCGCTCACGCCAATGAAGCTGACCATACAGCAAATGCAACGAACAAAAAGTATGAACGACGAAAGGTTTGATGAGTATTTCAAGAAATCCACTGACATGCTGATTGAACAAATCGACAATCTCTCACGTATTGCCGGAACGTTTTCCAACTTTGCACGCATGCCCGAAGCCAGATTCGAAAAGGTAGATATTGCCGCCAAGCTTCATTCGGTAGTGCAATTGTTCAGAAACAATAACGAAGATATTCAAATTAAATTTAACGGAAGTGATAATGGAATTTTCGTCTACGCCGACCCTGAGCAACTGGTACAAGTATTCAATAATTTATTGAAAAATGCTATTCAGTCGATTCCACCCATTAGGCAAGGTAAAATTCTTGTTGGGTTGAGAACAGAAAGCGGCAATGTAATTATCGAAGTCAAAGACAATGGTTCCGGCATTCCCGACGAAATTTGCGACAAGCTTTTTGTTCCCAACTTCACGACAAAAAACACGGGCATGGGATTGGGGCTCGCCATTTCAAAAAATATAATTGAAATTTCGGGTGGTAATATCTCATTTACTACAAAGCTCAACGAAGGAACCATTTTCCGTATTTCTATTCCCACGGCAGAATAAATTATTGATATTTGTAAAAACCAACAAGGTTTTATTCCTGTTTACAGATAAAGTCTTTTGATCAATTTCGATAGACTTTGCCTGTTTTTTCGTATCTTTCCAAACAAGAAATCAAAAAATACAATGATATTAACAACCGAAAACATATTATTAGTAGGCTCAATTCTCTTATTTATTTCGTTGCTGGCCGGAAAAACATCGTTCAAACTTGGCATCCCTGTTTTAATTTTGTTTTTGGCAATAGGAATGTTGGCCGGTTCTGACGGAATTGGCGGAATACATTTTGACAATCCAAAAGCAGCTCAATTTATCGGTATCGTTGCATTAAACTTCATTTTATTTTCGGGAGGACTCGATACCGACTGGAAATTGGTAAAACCTGTTTTGTCAAAAGGGCTTGCGCTCTCAACGATAGGAGTATTACTCACCGCTTTGTTCGTCGGGCTATTTGTGTGGGCTGTAACCGATTTCACGTTGGTCGAAGGATTGCTGTTAGGTTCAATCGTATCGTCAACCGATTCTGCTGCCGTATTTTCAATTTTGCGATCGAAAAATCTTGCCCTGAAAGGAAACCTGCGTTCTATACTGGAATTGGAAAGTGGAAGTAACGACCCCATGGCTTATATTCTCACAATTGTTTGCACGGGGCTAGTTATCAATCAGGAGTATAGTTTTGTATCCATTCCTCTTCTTCTTTTAAAACAATTATTATTGGGAGCGTTGCTGGGGTTTGGTTTTGGAAAAATTGGAGCAATTATTATCAATAAAATCAAACTGGATTACGAAGGATTATACATTGTGCTTGTGATAGCCATCATGTTTTTCAGTTTTTCAGCAACCGACTTTATCGGAGGCAACGGCTTTCTTGCAGTATATATAAGTGCTGTTATGTTAGGCAACAAAGAACTTGTTTATAAAAAAACAATACTAAAATCGTTCGATAGCTTTGCCTGGATAATGCAGATTACGCTATTCTTGACATTAGGATTGCTGGTTTTTCCAAAACAAGTAGTTCCGGTATTTGGTATC
>JBBIID010000511.1:0-2087 GCA_037446675.1 Paludibacter sp. | reverse complement strand
AACAATTTCTCTGGATTGAGGATATCCAATACCATAAGTTGATGGAGCAAAAATTTTACTCGTATCAGGGATCGTAGCCGGAGCTCCAAAATCAGCACCTTTGCCGGTGAAATAAGCATTTTTTATACAAACCAACCGTCCGTGCAATTCCGGGCCTGAATTTCTTATTTGATTGATTGTTAATGTATCAATCACACTTAATGGATTTTTATGAGTTTTTGTAACCTGCACCCTTCTCATAAAAACTGTATACGGAATACGTCCAATTTCGTAGCCGGTTTTGCCCGAAGTTGTATTATAAAACGACGAACCCAATTGTAACATTTGAGCATATTTCCCTAGCATTAAGCCGTTACATTTAATAAAAACCATGCTCCCGACGGGAAAGATTGCACTCAGGTTTCCGGCATCTACCGAAATTTTCAATGCTTGTTTTGTTATTGTATCCTGAATAACAATATATTTATAAATGTTACCTTCATTATCGTTAGAAGTAACAACACCACTAATAACTATTCTCTCCTTCGATGGAATCGTGTCAACCGAAAAAAGCGACGGAGTTCTGGTCGGCAAATCTCCAATATCGGACGAGTACTGATTAATAAATTCAGTTATAGTGTGTGTAGGTATAAAGTCTTCTGTAGGTTCGTATCGATCCGAGAGTTGTAATGAATCAAAAGAGCCATTACAACTAAACAAAAATAATGTGCTCAGAATTAACAAGAACGATATTTTACTATAATTTTTCATATAATTTATTGTTTATGCTTTATTAAAATTTATAAGATATGGTTGCAAAGAAGTTTGGTCCGAGCGCATAATAATATTTTGCAGGAAATTTGTATACATTTCCGGTTATTGCGCCGTCATCAATCGGCACACGGGCTTGTTGAAAGCCGCCTGTAATAATTTTAGAATTTAATAAATTATTAGCACTAATATTGAAGTTCAGCGATTGACGATTTTTAAGGTAAATCACTTTTCCTAACGATGCATCAAGCATAAAACCACCTTGTAACTTTTCTTGCGCTCCTAACACATCTTTTTGAATCTGAGTCTGATACATCGCAATATATTTTTTTGTAAAACGTAATGGAGCAACATCCAAATAGTTATTATCAAAATAGCTTAATGTTAATCCGGCAAACCACATTTTAGGGTGAAAATAATCCAAAGCAATACTTCCAGCAGTTTGGGGACCAGTTGCCAGTTTTTTTCCATTCAACATTACAATCATTTGATCGGCTAGTGGGTCTTTGTTTGTTCCTAAATCTTCATAAGCTCCATTTTCAAAATTTAACACACTTTGAACGCTATCAGTATAATGACAATCAGCAATTGTGCCAACCAATTTTAAGGAAAAGCTACTATTCAATTGAATCGCAACACCCGCTTCAATTCCCTGATATAATTTATTCACACCAGACATGGAATGATTAATAAATGTTCTGTACGTATCATCATAATAAGACACTATCTCAATTCCATCCATCGAATAAGTTTGAAATCCTGTAACACGTCCTCTAACTCCGGGAAAGTTGAAAGAATATGTCAGGTCAGACGAAATTACTTTTTCCTGGGTAATTCCTGGAACAAACTCATCTTTATTACGAGGGGAAATATAAGCTGTACTTGGAATTGGTGATTTAGAATCGGCAAGTAGATTCATCGATATTCTATTTCTATTGTCAATTTTGTAGGTTGCACCCAGTTTAACAGAAGGCGATACTTTTGAATATGTTGCTCCCCTTCCGTAGGAAAGAACTGAATCAACCGCTGCACGACCGTTTTCCATTCTTCCATAACGACTAAACTCTGTAAAATTCACTTTGAAAGCATAATATAAATCAATATTAGAGAAATTCCATTGATTTTGAATAAATGCTGATGCCGTAACGATATCAATATCATAATCATAACCAAATTTATCTCCCTCTTTTATTATTCTATTCGGGTTTCTAATATCATTTTGCACAATTTTTGGATCCTTTCCATTTAATAAACTTGTAAAGTCTCTGTCTGCAAATTGATCTATATCAATCCACTGATTTGCACCCAACAAATCATCCATTGTTTTATAATGAATC
>JBBIID010000510.1:410-2088 GCA_037446675.1 Paludibacter sp. | reverse complement strand
TTTTGAAGCTTCTTTCAATTTCTTCAGCAGAATAACCCGCAGCTTTCATTCGATAATACCGATCGGATTGTTTCATCGAACGATTCAAGATCAGATCAACATCTTCCTGTTTCATTCGACGAGAGAAAGGAGCATACGAACGTCCTCTTTTCTCTTTAAAGAATGTTTTTTGGAGCGATTGCATGTGCTCATCAACTGCTTCTTCGGCATATTGCTGCATTCTTGAATCGATTGTCGTGTAGATTTTTAATCCATCCGAGTAGATGTTATATGGTGTTCCGTCGGGTTTTGTGTTTTTGTTGCAGAACCCATACAATGGATTATTATCCCACGCCCAACGATCTTCTTTATATTTTTGATCGCTGCTATAGTCACTTTTTACGGGCTCTTTTGCCGTGAGTATCATTCGCAGATATTCTCTGAAATAGGCGGCTTGTCCCAGTTTGTGATCCGCTTTTTGGTAATGTAGCGTTAATGGCAGATTTTTTAGTGAGTCATATTGCTCTTCGGTGATATAATCGGCCTTAAGCATTTGATGCAAAACGACATTGCGACGACCTTTCGTACGTTCGTTGTATCTTACCGGATTGAAGAGAGATGGGTTTTTACACATTCCGATAAGAGTTGCGGCTTCTTCAATTTTAAGTTTCGAAGGAGTCGTGCTAAAGTAAATCTGGGCTGCCGATTTTATGCCGACAGCATTGTTTAGAAAATCAAATTTATTCAGATACATTGTTATGATTTCCTCTTTTGTGTAAAGTTTTTCAAGCTTTACAGATATAACCCATTCAATGGGTTTTTGCAATGCACGCTGAATAATATTGTCTGCATCGGGGGAATAAAGTTGTTTGGCAAGTTGCTGTGTGATAGTACTTCCACCGCCCGAGCTTTTCAATTGAAGAATCCCTGTTTTGACAATGGCGCGCGTCAAAGCTCGTCCGTCGATTCCCGAATGATCGTAGTAGCGTGCATCTTCTGTTGCTACAAGTGCATTTACAACATTCGACGAAATCTCGTTGTAATGCACTGCAACGCGGTTTTCTTTGCTGTAATAATACTTTCCAAGAATTTTTAAATCAGAGGAATATACCTCAGTCGCGTATTTATTTTTTGGATTCTGAAGTTCATCAATTGGTGGCAAATAACCAATCCACCCCATGCTTATAAAAGTAAATATCAATACGATAAAGAAAATTCCAACACTAAAAGCCAGCCAGAAATATCGAGTGAAATTTGATCGGAGATTACTTTTTATGGTCATTTTAACTATATTAGGTGATAACTTAATAATGTCACAAAAGTAGTAATTTATTTACAATTACACTTTCATAATATCTATTAAAATAAGATTGGAAATCTTTATTCCATCGGCTGTTAAACGTAAATTTTGCTCGGAATATTCTACTTTTTTAGTATCAATAAATGTTTTTATGTTTTCTAAGCAATAGTTAGCAAAATTCGTTCCAAATTCAGCCTCGATTTTATCAAGATCAATTCCATCAGCTGTTCGCAGCGATACCATCACATAGTCGTTGTATTTGTCGGTAACAGACAAGTTTTCCTTTTCGAAAAACGGTTCATTATTGTTGAGCAGTTTTATGTATTTGGTTATGGAAGAAACATTCCATTGGCGGGATTCAATGTCGTAGGAGTGAGCCGATGGACCAATTCCGATATA
>JBBIID010000510.1:0-400 GCA_037446675.1 Paludibacter sp. | reverse complement strand
GGTTCTTGTCGCCAGTACGAAGTGTTGTGTCTCGATCTGAAACCCAGAAGTGAAAAATTGGAAATTTCGTACCTTTCAAAACCGTTTTCGTGCAGCGTTTTTAGCATAAGCGAATACATTTCATTCATAGTTTCGTCGTCGACAGGCGTTACTTCTTTCTTTTCGCGTTGTTTCCAAAGTTTTGTGCCTTCTTCGTAGGTAAGTCCATAAATGGAAATATGTTGCACATTCAAGCTCATGGCGGTGTTCAATTGCCTTTCCCAACTTTCTATTGTTTGAAATGGCAATCCGTAAATCAAATCGATGCTAATATTGCTGAACCCTGATTGTTGTGCCAGTTTTACTGCTGCAATGGCTTCTTTAGAAGTATGGCGGCGATTGATTCTTTGCAAATCATCAT
>JBBIID010000509.1:0-2103 GCA_037446675.1 Paludibacter sp. | reverse complement strand
GAATTGATGATTCGTGGCATGATTAAAATGATTCCATCGAAAAATCATCTTTTTTCTCCCACCCTGAAAATGGTAGTTTGTATTCCATCGGGAAGTACCGAAGTAGAAATTCGTGCGGTACGCGACTCGTCGGAACATGCCGGAGGTCGCGAAGTGTATATGATTTATGAACCTATGGCTGCTGCAATCGGTATCGGTATCGATGTTGAAGCACCTAGTGGATGTATGATTGTTGATATCGGTGGTGGAACAACCGAAATTGCCGTAATTTCGCTCGGAGGTATCGTTTCGAACAAATCGATTCGTATTGCAGGAGATGACTTAACAATGGATATCGTTGAGTATATGGGACGCATGCACAACATCAAAGTGGGTGAACGCACTGCCGAATTGATCAAAATAAACGTAGGAGCTGCTTTAACTGACCTTGAAGATGCACCGGAAGATTATATTGTACACGGACCAAACCGTATGACAGCTTTGCCAATGCAGGTTCCGGTATCGTATCAGGAAATTGCGCACTGTCTGGAAAAATCCATTTCTAAAATGGAAGCTGCTATTCTTAGCGCGTTGGAACAAACTCCTCCTGAATTGTATGCCGACATCGTTCAACGCGGTATTTATTTGGCAGGTGGTGGTGCATTGTTGCGCGGACTCGACAAACGTTTGACCGACAAATTGAACATCCAATTCCACATTGCCGAAGATCCGTTACGTGCGGTTGCTCGAGGAACAGGAATCGCATTGAAGAACGTAGATAAATTCTCGTTCCTTATCAGATAATTTATTGAATTTCCGGCCGGAGAGAAATGCCTTCTGCCGGAAATTTGACTTTTTACGAATCCTTTTCCCTACATTCAGCCCCGGCAATCATGAGGAATCTTATCAATTTTTTGATTCAATATAGTGTTGTGTTTTTATTTCTGTTTTTGGAAATAATTTCCTTCAGCATGGTTGTAAACAGTAAGGACTATCAACGAAGCGTATTTCTTTCATCGAGCAATTCGGTAGTTTCGGGCATGTACGAATGGAGCAATTCGGTGGTTGAATTTTTCAAACTACGTGCTGCCAACGAAAATCTCGCCGAAGAAAATACCGCTCTAAAAAACCAGATTATCGATTTACGCAACAAACTTTCTACTCTTCAGAAAGACGGCGATGACTCGCTTCATTTTCGCATTCCTCCCGAAATGGAATATAAGTTTATCTCTGCAAAAGTTATAAACAGCACCACCAACCGACTTCAAAATTATATTACTATAAACAAAGGTAAAGCCGATGGCGTAAATATCGATATGGGAGTTATCAGCGACGAAGGAGTTGTAGGGATCGTAAAAAACGTATCGAACCGGTTCGCGGTGGTGATCCCTATTCTAAATCCGAAGATTGAAATTAGCTGTAAATTCAAACGAAACAATTACACAGGTTCACTTCTTTGGTCGGGCGAGGATTACCGTTACTCGAACCTTACCGACATAGCTCGTCACGTAGAGCTTTCGTTGGGCGACACGCTTATTACAAGTGGTCTGACCAGTACATTCCCCGAAGGGATTCCCGTTGGGAACATCGAAGATTTCCGCATAAAAGAAAGTGATGCTTATTATAAGATAAAAGTGAAACTGGCGGTAAACTTCCGTACACTTTCACATGTGAAAATCATCAATTATCTGAATTACAAAGAACAGCGAAACCTTGAATTAAATTCTGAGGAACAATAAAATCTTTTAATCGTAAATCGTAAATCGCAAATTATATATAATGCCCGTCGTTCTACAAAACATATTTCGATTCATTTTACTGGTCGTTGCTCAGGTCTTGGTACTGAATAATGTTCAGTTTCTTGGCTATATAAATCCTTACATTTACATTCTTTTCATTTTATCTCTGCCTGTTCTTACAAAACGTTGGGTTACACTTCTGCTTGCGTTCCTGCTGGGAATTACGATTGATATTTTTTCCAATACGCTTGGGATGCACGCTTTTGCAACAGTATTGATTGCCTTTCTGAGAAATGGCATTATAAAAGCATTTACTTCATTGGAAGAGGGAAACAATCCTACTCCATCATTTTACACTTTTGGCGTTAGTGCTTATGTCAAGTAT
>JBBIID010000508.1:0-2110 GCA_037446675.1 Paludibacter sp. | reverse complement strand
TGCCTATCAGTCAAATTTCTCGATAGAAGTAAATCCATGGTGGGGAAATGTATTTTATGGCTATTATTTTTCGGAATTGGACAACCGCATCGGACTTACTGGTTCTAATCCAGTTCTGAATGAATGGTATCATGTGGCGTTTACCCGTAACACCAGCAATAAACTTTTACAGATAATTGTTCATGACAAAAACCGAAACCAGATTTCTGCTACTGATATATCATACAATCCAACACAAACTTTGACAAATACCAACGATTTGCTTATCGGTAGCGGATTGAGTGGATATATCGACGAAGTCCGCATCAGCAACGTGGTTCGATCGTTTATTTATTCGGATATTGTCAATCTACAAAACGAAAATACATTTCTGATTTATCCGAATCCGGCTCGCGATGTGATACATATAAAAATAAATCAACCGCAGAATGCTGAAATCAGGGTTATCAATCCGGAAGGTCAGGTTGTTTTGCAACGAAAATCAACAGGAATGGAGGAAGAGATTCTTGATGTGTCGGGATTGGGTAAAGGTCTTTATCTTATTCAACTTATAGAAAATAAACGAAAGTGGATCCAAAAAATTATCAAAATATAATTTAATCACAAAAACTATCTCATCAAATTTCATTACGGTTTTAAAGGCTATTACAGTTCTTCAAACTCAAAATTTATTGTATTTTTGTGCAACAAATATCAAGTTAGCAAAAAGAAAATGATAATAAAAAAAGGAAATACTGTTCGGTTTCTGAACGCCATTGGAGGAGGAGTTGTTTCGCGTGTTGATGAGAAAAAAGGATTGGTGTATGTGGAAGATGCCGACGGATTTGAAATACCAACTTTGGAACGTGATTGTGTGGTCGTTCCGAAAGTCAACGTTGAAACTAATTTTCCTGTAAAAGATTTTAAAGGGCAAGCAAAAAAACAGGAGGAAGAAAAACAACCTGTTTTTATTCAGATAGAAAAAGAAGAGAAAAAAGTAGAACCAGCTATAGAAACTCCCGACGGCGAAATTTTGAAAGCATTTCTTGCATTTTTCCCTATCGACATCAAGCAATTGCAAACCACCGATTACGAATGTTACCTTGTGAACGACAGTAATTATTACCTTTATTATAATATCGTAAATGACGAAAGCGGCAATTTAAAATCGGTAGCCAACGGAATGATTGAACCTAATATGCAGGAACAAATTGCCGAGGTAACTAAGAATGATTTAAGCAATTGGGAAAGAATCAGAGTTCAGCTTTTGCCATTTAAACAAATGAAAAATTATACGCCGCAAAATACTGTTGACATCAACCTGAGAATAAATGCTGTAAAGTTTTATAAACTTCACAGCTTTACAGAAAACGATTATTTCGAAGAACCTGCAATGATTATTGATATCATTCGGGAAAAAGAGAACGTTGAAGAAAACGCTAAACTTACTCAAATTTCTACTGAAGAGATAAAGAACGCTATTTTTCAAAAAGAAAACACTCAGCGTCCTAAACTTGTAAAGCCAAAGCAACAAGCTGAAATCATAGAAATAGATTTGCATATCAACGAGTTATTGGATAATACTGCTGGACTTTCGAATGCCGATATGCTTCAATATCAATTAGATAAATTTCACGACACACTCGCTGAAAACAAAAACCGCAAAGGACAAAAAATCGTATTTATCCACGGAAAAGGCGAAGGTGTTTTACGAAAAGAGATTGAGAAGCTCCTCAAAACCCAATACAAAAACTACTATTTTCAGGATGCTTCGTTCCGCGAATACGGATTTGGAGCTACAATGGTGGTTATAAAGTAATTGATTAGTTGATTAGTTGATTAGTTGATTAGTCAATTTATGGACATTAAAACATATTAACTAATTAACCAATAACTTAAGTCTACATTACTCAGTTAGAAACAAAATCATACGTTCAACAGCTTGCCGGCAAACAGGACAAAACTCCGGCGCTTTATTGGTACGCATGCGGCAATCGTAATACGGGCGATACATTCCTTTAGATAAATAACCACCACCTTCGAAAACTCCAATTTTTGTTTTGGTAGTATCATTTACAGCCGTAGGAATCTTAATTCCCTGGGGCAATTGATTTTTCCATTTTTCATCGAA
>JBBIID010000507.1:0-2111 GCA_037446675.1 Paludibacter sp. | reverse complement strand
TATTCTGTTTTGCTGGATAACGGTGTTAAAGCGGAACTTACGGCCGCTGCACATACTGCATTTCATAAATATATTTTCCCTAAACAAAAAGAAGGACATATCATCTTTGATTTGTTGGAAGGGAATGGAGATCGTGCCGATTCCACATTCCTGCGTCTTGTAGATCCTTACACTATTTACGGCTATCGCTTTTCAAAAGGATGGAGTCCCAGAAATAAAGTGTTCTTCGTGGCTAAAACGGATTACCCGATTGCAAGTCTGAATTTGTATGACAACGACAAACCGATATCCGGTACGGAAGCATACGGCCGACTGAAAGGAGTTCTTTCGTTCAAAAAAACTCCGGCTCAGATACAAATCAAGGTGAGCATTTCGTCGGTAAGCGTCAATAATGCACTTGCCAACCTGAATGCAGAGATTCCTCATTGGAGTTTTGCGACCGTTATGAATAGTGCCCGTGAGCTATGGGATAAAGAATTATCCAAAATACAGATTGAGACAAAGGATAATATTAAAAAACAAATTTTTTATACTGCACTTTATCACACAGCAATTGCTCCCACGCGTTATAGCGACGTTAATGGCGATTTCAGAGGACACGATGATAAAGTGTATACCAATGTTCCTTTTGTAAACTATTCTACTTTGTCACTTTGGGATACCTATAGAGCTTTAAATCCTTTATTTTCGATTATTCAGAAAGATAAAGTGAATGACATTGTAAATTCGATGTTAAGCATTTACGACCAGCAAGGACGACTTCCTATCTGGCCTTTGGCAGGAGGTGAAACGGATTGCATGCCCGGTTACAGCTCGGTTCAGCTAATTACAGATGCTTATCTTAAAGGATTTACAGGTTTCGATGCGCAGCGTGCACTCGATGCTTGTAAAAAAACAGCTACAAATCCAAACCCAAAAGGAGTAAAATATATCATGGAACAAGGTTACATACCATGCGACAAGCAGCACGAAGCCACATCCATTGCAATGGAGTACGCTGTAGCCGATTGGGGAATTGCTCAAATGGCAAAACGTATGGGTCGTGAAAGTGATTATTTATATTATGATGCCCGTTCTTTAAATTTTCGTCATTATTTCGATACAACCATCGGTTATGCGCGCCCAAAAATGAGTGATGGTTCGTGGCGAACTCCCTACAGTCCGTTGAAATCGGTTCATGGTGTGGGCGATTTCTGCGAAGGAAATGGCTGGCAATATACTTTTTTTGCCCCTCAAAATCCCGAAGAACTAATAAAAATACTGGGTGGTGAAGAAAAATTTATTCAAAAACTGGATAGCTTCTTTGTAGCAACGGGTGATATGGGCGAAGAAGCTTCTGCTGATATTACAGGTCTGATAGGACAGTATGCACATGGTAACGAACCAAGTCATCATATTGCTTATCTCTACGCTTTTGCCGGACAGCAATGGAAAACGGCTGAAAAGGTTCGTCATATAATGAAAGAATTTTATTCAAACAAAATAGATGGATTAATTGGTAATGAAGATTGCGGACAAATGTCGGCTTGGTACATTCTATCGTCAATGGGAATTTATCAGGTAAACCCAATGAACGGTGTTTTTGTATTTGGAAGTCCGCTGTTTGATAAAGTCACAATTCCACTTCCGGAAGGCAAGCAGTTTACCATAGAAGCTGCCCATAGTTCCGATAAAAATATCTATATCCAAAAAGTGGAGCTTAACGGCAAACCTTATTCGAAAAGTTACATCTTATACAAAGAGATTATGAACGGTGGCACTCTTAAATTTTACATGGGCTCGAAACCTAACTACGATTTTGGAAAAAATTATAGTGACCGCCCACTCACATTTGTTTCTGCAAACTAAAAAAGTGTCTTAAATTTTAGTTATTAGAGATAAAACATTTATTACACCGAGCTAAATTTTAAAATATGCAGAAATGAATTTTAAAGTATATCTATTTGTTTTTTTTATGTCTATGCCTTCAATAGCTCTTTTTTCGATAAACAAGGAAAAGAAAAATCAAAAAGAGAGCTTCCCGTTATCGGCATACACCTTTGGTAGTTTGGGCAAACTATCACCTCATAATCAGGTAAAACTTTTATATAATTCCGGTTACAGAGGGATAA
>JBBIID010000506.1:0-2131 GCA_037446675.1 Paludibacter sp. | reverse complement strand
TAAAGATTCATTAATGATTGAATTGGAAGCTGTAGAAACTGAACAATAAGAAAATAAAATCTTCATAAAAACGGTTGACTGGTTTTTAGTCAACCGTTTTTTTATTACTATTTCAGCAAATAATAATGTACAAATCCCATTATCTCCATTGTGAGTGCTACACAAATATGGACAATAACTCCACCCCAAATATGCCGGGTTTGATACGCAAGTGCACCTAAAATATAACCGCCGAAAACAGACGAGATCGTTTCTCCCAACGGTTTTCCAAAATGAATTGCAGCATACATTGCGACCATCGGTAAAACTGCTTTACGATCGAGTAGACTTACCATTCCAATTACAAGAACGCCTCTGAAAATCAGCTCTGTCATTACGAAATCAATAGAATATGTTGTTTCGAAAATTAATGTATTGACTCAAGTTGGAAATCCAAAAATGCCATCGTAAAGCCATGCTCTAAATTGCGGGTAAGCTTTCATAAAATCCGGTGTAAAAGACATGGCAATCAAAAAAGGTGATAGCATCAAAAAGAGCATTAAGTAACCTTTTATATGCTTCGCATTTGCTGCTAACCCATACAAACCTTTTACATTTTTATCGAAAATTACTTTGAAAAAATACAACGGTAAAATGAAAAATGCAGCTCCCTTGAGCTGCGAAAGTAAACGCATTACAAATAATTTCTCATCGTAAAATAAAGATGGGAATTCCCAGTTTCGGTAGCTGAAAAAACCGATACCAATGCCGTACAATACAATAAAGAATAAACTTTTGAGATAAAACTTGGGATTCTGAATCGTCTTTACATCTTTACGTAAGACCAAAACGGGAATGGCTACTGCATAATAAACAACGGCATAAAACAAAGGAAACATCCATAAGGATTTTCCATTAAAATAGGATTCGCGCATAAAGTTTGCATAAAATCCGGTATAATAATTCAGAAAAATAGTCGCAAAAACAAACAGAAGGGTATAGAGATAGGAAGCAAGATGAAAATCGCTTTTCGCAAAAACAAAAACATCATTTAGTAAAGAGTGGAGAGATTTTTTCAATGTCATGTTTAATGTAGTTATCAATTATCAATTATCAATTATTTATTTTACAGCAATTTATCAAGTCTCAATCTCGCGAATTCCTGTTCAAAATTTGGAGTAAATACATCTTTTTCTAAAGCCGACTTAATTTCTTCTATAGTCCAGAAACGCCCTTCAGAAATTTCTTCAGGATCTGGAATGATTTCCTTATCGTAAATACAATAATAGCTATGCACCAGTTCTGCTTCTTTATCAGAGACAAACTTATATCGGTCAATGAAAATCGGTTCAAAATCTGAAATACCTAGCTCCTCTCCTACTTCACGTTTCAACGCAGTTTCTATCTGTTCACCATAATCAACATGACCACCGACAGAGGTATCCCATTTTCCCGGTTGAATATCTTTATTTAGGCTTCGCTTTTGCAAATAAAGACTGCCAACAAGATTAAATACATGAAGGTGAACAACGGGATGCAATAAAAAAGAGCCGGAATGACATTCACTTCGGGTGGCTTTTCCTACAATAACCCCATCTTCTGTTACAACTGGGAAATACTCTATTTTCATAAAAATTTAGTTTATTAAATACATTTGCAAAATAACTAAATTAATATTTAAATTAAGCAAAGTAATTGTTTATTTTACAGATTTATAGTCAAAATACAAGTACATTTATTCACTAATTTCAATAATTTTTGAGAGCTTTATTGTATCTTTGCAACAATTTGAAAGTGGTTTAAACTATTATTTCATAGGAAAATATTAGTTAAATTATTATGATTCATTAATTTCATCTATGAGAGAATTCAAAATCGCAGTAATTGGTTTAGGTTATGTTGGATTGCCACTGGCCATTGAATTTGGGAAAAAGTACAAAGTACTAGGTTATGATATAAATAAAAACCGTGTTGAAGAACTACAACAAGGATTTGATCATACTTTAGAAGCAGATTTGGAGGGCATGAAAGTGGCAACTCAACTCAGGGAATCAAACCCTGAAACAGGGTTGAGTTTTTCCTATAAAGAGGAAGATTTGAAGGGATATAACACGTATATCGTTACTGTTCCTACTCCAATCAACAACTTTAA
>JBBIID010000505.1:0-2133 GCA_037446675.1 Paludibacter sp. | reverse complement strand
ATCCATGGGGAAAAACAACTCCAAAAGGTGAAGTAAAAATGATGTCTGCCCTACTCGACTCTGCTGTATTCCCAGGAATTCAGGGTGGTCCGCTGGAACACGTGATTGCCGCAAAAGCCGTTGCTTTTGGCGAATGTCTTCAACCTGAATACAAAGAATATCAGGCACAAGTACAGAAAAATGCTGCAGCTTTGGCCAACGCATTAGTTTCTCGCGGATTCACCATTATTTCAGGTGGAACAGATAACCACTCAATGTTGGTGGATTTACGTTCAAAATTCCCAGAATTGACCGGTAAAGTAGCAGAAAAAGTATTGGTAGAAGCCGATATTACTGTAAATAAGAATATGGTTCCATTCGATAGCCGTTCAGCTTTCCAAACCTCGGGTATCCGTTTGGGAACTCCTGCAATTACTACCCGTGGTGCAAAAGAACCATTAATGGAAGAAATTGCAGAAATGATCGAAATTGTTCTTTCAAACGTAGAAAACGAAGAAGTTATCAAATCCGTTCGCGAACGTGTGAATAAGACAATGGAAGCTTATCCGCTGTTTGCGTACTAAAAACAAAAGCAAAAAAGTAAGAGGTAAAAAAGTAAGTAATTTGTTCTATTAATGATATTTATATGTCTGAAATAATAGATTACAACGAAAAATACAGACAACGAACAAAGAAATTTGCAGTTTCAATAATTCTATTTTATAGCAAATATTGTAAACAAACTGAAGAATTACGGGTAATTGGAAAGCAGCTACTGCGATCCGGAACATCCGTTGCAGCCAATTTCAGAGCTGTAACACGTAGTAGATCTCATGCTGAACGATTTGCTAAAATGTGTATTGTAGTTGAAGAAATTGATGAAACACAATTCTGGTTTGAACTAATTGAAGAAGCAGAACTACTCGACAAATCCACTTTTACAAATATCAAAAACGAAATTGATGAACTTGTAAAAATATTTTCGACGAGTAAAGCCAATATGAAAAAATAACAAATTACTTACTTCTTACTTTCTTACCTCTTACTGCTATATATTTATGATAGAAAAAATTTTTGAGCTTTCAGAACATACCGACACTACCGTTTTTTACGGGATAAATAATTCGAATATTCATACCCTGAAAAATTTATACCCAAACTTACGGTTTACTGCACGTGGGCACGTTATCAAAATTTCAGGTAGCGAAGATGAAACTCAGAGATTTATTTCAAAACTTGAAAAAATAGAGCGCTATTGCATTGACAACAACCGACTTTCCGAAACAAACATCATTGAGATTATCAAAGATGGTTCGGAACCTGAAGAATTGAAGTTCGATCACCTTATTCTTCATGGCGTTAATGGAAAGTCGATTATGGCGCGTACCAAAAACCAGCAAAAACTGGTTAAAGACTTTGAAACTAACGATTTGTTGTTCGCCATTGGACCTGCCGGTTCGGGTAAAACTTACACAGCCATTGCACTGGCAGTTCGTTCGTTGAAAAACAAAGAAATTAAAAAGATAATCCTTAGTCGTCCGGCTGTAGAAGCAGGTGAAAAACTTGGTTTTCTTCCCGGAGATATGAAGGAAAAAATCGACCCATATCTTCAACCGCTTTACGATGCGCTGCAAGATATGATTACTCCATTGAAATTAAAAGAATATATGGAGAACGGCACGATTCAGATTGCTCCTTTGGCATTCATGCGTGGACGAACGCTGAGTGATGCCGTGGTAATTCTCGACGAAGCGCAGAACTCAACTGTTATGCAAATTAAAATGTTCATGACACGTATGGGACTGAATGCAAAAATGATTATAACCGGAGATACCACTCAAATCGACTTGCCTTATCAACAAAAATCCGGTCTTATTGATGCTCTCGGCGTGTTAAAGAACATAAAAGGCATTGCACGCGTTGAATTCGATGTAAAAGATATTGTGCGCCACAAACTGGTACAAAAAATTGTGGAAGCGTACGAAAAACATCTGGACAATAATAATTCTAATCAAAAAAAGATAATAAACAAACAAGAATAACATGAACGCTCTAACAAACACCGATTTCCATTTCGATGGACAAAAAAATGTGTATCACGGTAAGGTACGTGATGTGTATACAGTGAAGAACGATTTGCTCGTTATGATTGCC
>JBBIID010000504.1:0-2136 GCA_037446675.1 Paludibacter sp. | reverse complement strand
AACCAACAGTAATAGCAGATACCGGACACAATGTGGCAGGAATAAAATATGTGGTTGAGCAACTGAAAAAACAAAAATACAAAACTCTCCGCATTGTTATAGGCATGGTAAATGATAAGGATATATCAACTGTTTTAGCTTTATTACCTAAGCAAGCTGTTTATTACTTTACGCAAGCACAAATTGAACGGGCAATGCCGGCTGTTGAACTCTACAAAAAAGCTGAAAGTGTAGGTTTAATAGGTAGTAGTTATCAGTCAGTAGAAGAGGCTATTAATTCAGCAATGATTGATGCCACAACAGATGACCTTATTTTTATTGGAGGGAGTAACTTCGTAGTTGGAGAAGCGTTGATTCGAAAGTGGTAAGAAGTAACAAAAAGCTACTTCTTACCGATAAATTCGAGTTATTCTACGACTTCCATTTTCAGGATCTTGTCTCCCTGACGAATAGCATCTATCACATCAAGTCCTTCAACCACTTTACCAAAACAAGTGTGACGACGATCTAAATGAGCAGTATTTTGTCTGTTGTGACAAATAAAGAATTGTGATCCTCCTGTATTTCGACCGGCATGTGCCATCGACAGCACACCGCGATCGTGGTACTGATTGTCTCCATCCAATTCACAATCAATAGTATAACCAGGTCCACCAGCACCGTTTCCAATCGGGCAACCACCTTGAATTACAAAATCAGGAATAACACGGTGAAATGTTAAACCATTGTAAAAACCTTTTTCGATCAATTCAATAAAGTTTTTTACTGTATTCGGAGCATCTTTTTCGTATAACTCCGCTGTCATCGGACCTTTTTCAGTTGTAATAATTACTTTTTTCATTTTTATTTTATTTTTTTCGAATGCGAGAGTACAAAATTACTCAATTATTTTGCTGCAGATAACTCTATTACTGTTATTTCGGGTCGAACACCTATAAACATTGGCAACCCTACGTATCCAATGCCTCTGTTAACGTAAATATATTGCTCTTTAACTTTATATAAACCAGACCAATATTTGAAAACCAAAGAGGCAGGAGAGAAGAGCTTATTTCCTAATCTGACACCCATTTGTCCTGCATGCGTATGTCCGGATAGCGTCAAAACAATGTCATTTTTTCCGGCTATTTCGGCATCAAACTGTGTAGGATCATGGCTTAATAATATTTTAATGCTTTTAGGATCAGCGCCTTTCATTGCTTTTTTCAGATTACTGTATCTGTATTCTTCCGATTTTCCCCAATTTTCTACTCCAACCAGAACCAAACTATCTTTTCCTTTATGTAAAGTCAAATGTTCGTTCAATATCGCGTATAGCTTGCTTAATTTGATTTCTATTATTTTGACGCTCAATTTTCGAACTCCAATCGGCGTAATCTCCATAATCATGATTTCCAAGAATAGCATATTTACCATATTTTGCATCCAATTCTAAAAAATATGGTGTCCAGCCAATGGTTTCAGTTGCAAAATTATTGACCATATCACCTGTAAAGACAATAATATCAGGTTTTTGCTCATTCACTAGTTGTAGTACTTTTTGTATTTTTGAATATCTTCGATTCCAACTACCTAAATGAATATCAGATAGTTGAACTATTTTGAAGTTTTCAAAAGCAGGAGGGAGGTCGGGTATTTCAATTCGAACATGCGTTACATCAAAGTTTCGTGGAGTTACATATGCGCTTATTAACATTGTAGTTATCACTAAAATAGTTAAAATAAGGCGTATAATATTGAAATAAATATCATCGTGATGTTTTATTCGTCGAAACAAATAATTTAGAAAATAAAAAATAATGTGAATCAATTTGGAAATATAAATCATTAGAAAGAAAAAATAAATCCACATAACCCAAGCAATGACTCTGAAATTATGAGAACTTTCCAAACCAAATTTGACATAAATAAAAATTCCAGCAAAAATTATTGCAGGTACAATATGCAGAATTAGGAAAATTGGTTTAGATTCTTTTCTTTTTAAATGAAAGTAAAAAAATACGTCCGAAAGTACAATCATTAAAAGCAGAATCACCAAAACCGCGGTATACATTTTCATTTTGCGTATTTTATATGGTGAAGTTACTCTACAAATTTAGCATTTACTATTTTATTTATAACACAGAATTTGATAAA
>JBBIID010000503.1:0-2139 GCA_037446675.1 Paludibacter sp. | reverse complement strand
TTGTAGTGAGCTCATTGATAGTGATTTTCGAATTATCGAAGGAAAGCAATCCGTTTTCTAAATTGAACTGGAGTGGAATGTTGGCTTTCAGTTTTGCCTCTTTTAGGTAATCAATGCTATCGGATGTGAAGGAAATTTTAGGTGTTGAGAGGTTGATTTTTGCAAAAACATCGTTGCCTTTCATTAACAGATTCAAATCACCATTCAGATTTGAGATGGAAGATTGCATGGCGGACGATATGTCGTTGTAGGTTATATTTCCATTGTGAAATGTCAAACTTTTTAAATCGATTTTTTCGAACGGGTTTTTGAAAGAAGAGGTATCCGTTTGTGTGGTGTCCGAAATATAAACATCATAATTAGCCTTTCCTTGCTTGTTTACAAAAGCATTTATGCTAAAATCGCTAAGCTCTACGTCTTTTATGATAAGTTCATTTTTTTTCCAAAGTGCATTCAAATCGACTGCTGCAACAGCAGTTTTTGCCCAAAGAAGTGTGTCTGAAGATGCTCCGGGTAGCGTATTCGAGAGTAAAATCCGATTGATTTTTAAACCGAACTGAGGAAAAGTGCTGAAAAAAGTCAATTCTACTTCGCCTATTTCAGTAGGACAGCTGATGTATTTATCAGCCTGACTACGAACAATAGGTGTTAGTTTTGATGGTGTAAAAACAACCCATATCAGAATTGATATAGAAATAATGGCTACAAGAATAATTGCAGTCACAGTTATTAATCCTATTTTTATCGCTTTTCTCATTGTCTAGGTGCTTGTTGGTTGGATTTATATCGAAAGAGCAGAGCAAAAGCAGAGCTTATTTTACTTTTGTGTATGAGTATTTTTTACCAAATGAATCTTCGTATTGCAGTGAGGTGTCGGTAAGTTTCGTTACGGTATAAGTCTTAGGTACGCCAGAGCCTCCTGATTCGAGAATGTGAATGTGTGTTAGCTCATCCTGAACCAATGTCCATGTAAACTCCTGACCGTCAGCTTCGGTTATGTCAGGATCTGCTACATCCCATGTTGCTCCTGTGCCGTCATTGTCATATCTGTAATATTCTGTTCCGGAAACCCATTTACCAATTAATAAAGCCTGATCAAATGTGTCTCCTTCTAAAGAGCATGATGAAAAAGTAATCCCAATCAGTATAAAAGATAAAAAATAATAGCTTAAACGTTTCATATACAATTATTTTAAAGTTGCTCTACAAATTTAAATATTTTATTTGAATCAGGAGTGGTTTGATGCCTGATAATTTGTTGCTTTTCTTAAGATTGTGGTGGTGATAGATTTTTATAAAATTGTCTAACTTTGCAACCCATTAAAAGTTATTATCTTAGTAAATGCTCAACCAATTTCCATATAAAATACTTAACAAAGAACAAATAATTCGGCAAATAGATCGGTTGGCTGTCTCAAAATTACCGTTTTTCTTCATTGTAGATTACAAAGCCGAAAAAGGGTTTGTAATTGAAAAAAGAGAATTGGACGAACATTTTATTAAATTTGAACAGCAAAAATCAATAGTAGCCGATAAAAATACTACGTCTTTCTTTTGGGAAACAGAACCAATTGAGCTTAAGGATTATCAGCGAAAATTTGAATTTGTTCAGCAGCAAATTCACGGAGGAAATTCTTTTCTGACCAATCTGACGCAGCCTACTGCGGTAAAAACAAATTTATCATTACACGATTTGTATGAAATCGGTTCTGCAAAATATAAGTTGTGGCTGAAAGATCAGTTTACAGTGCTGTCGCCCGAAACGTTTGTAAAAATCACCGATGGTATTATTTCTTCTTTTCCGATGAAGGGAACTATTGATGCCGGAATCCCAAATGCGGAAGCAATAATTATGAACGATCCGAAAGAAAAGGCAGAGCATGCTACTATTGTGGATTTAATCAGGAATGATTTAAGCATTGTGGCGGAAGATGTTACGGTGAAAAAATATCGTTATATTGACAGACTGAAAACCAATAAAGGTGAATTGTTGCAGGTGAGCTCGGAAATTTGCGGACGACTGCCTCAGAATTTTTACGGTAATTTGGGCGAAATTTTGTTTTCTCTTTTGCCGGCAGGTTCTATTTCCGGAGCTCCAAAGCCAAAAACGCTTGAAATCATTGAACAAGCTGAAGGTTA
>JBBIID010000502.1:0-2152 GCA_037446675.1 Paludibacter sp. | reverse complement strand
TTCTTGCGCGTGGGATCAATATAAAACGATGCGCTTAAAATTCGAAGAGAGTCGTTGTCTGCCAGATTTGTTGTTTTGAAACTCAGATTTTCAATGGGGTATGGAATAGTAGTTTTGGATTCAACAGTATATCCACTGTATTCGACTTTTAGCCAATATGTTTTTCCTGCTTCTCCTTTGATGTCGAATCCTCTGTATACATGCGGTGGAAAGTGAGAGTAATCCCAAAAACCACCCGTTAGAATTTCGGTTCTGTCTCCGTCTGATATGGAGACTTTTGCAGTTCGTATTACGTTTTCTAAAACTGTAGCGGAGTCTACTTCCTTCGAAAGCGGAACATTTAATGATAAATAAACCTTTGCAAATTCGCCATTATTGATGTATCCTTCAACAACAATTTTTTGTGTATATCCACGAATCTCGTAATCCAAATCGGGATGACATGACGTTAAGAAAGCAATAAATACAAAAATGTAAAATGATTTTTTCATATTCAGTTAAGATGAAATGTCCAAGAAACAGATGGAATAATAGGTAATAAATAAGCCATGGATAGATGAAAATTAAATTTACCTGATTCGAATGACTCTTTTCGAAAAAATAATTGAAAAGGATTTGCTCTGTTATAAGCATTATAAATTGAAAAATTAAGCTCTGACTTTAATCCTTTAATGGTTTTCAATTTATAATTTGCCGAGAGATCCAAACGATGATAAGCCGGCAGCTCGAATGCATTGTATTTTCCATATTCGAAAATTAATTTGCCGTCGACAACATACCAGCTTAAAGGTAAGTTTAACCGACTTCCGGTGGCATAAACAAAAACAGTTGAAAAACTCCAACGGTTGTTCAATTGATATAGCCCAACTACGGATACGTCATGCCTTCTGTCGTTGCGAGCAAGAAAAGGTATTCCATTATTTATCTGACCAAATTGACGATAGCTCCATGCTAAATTGTAGGAAATCCAACCTGTAAATTTTCCAGTATTTTTACTGAGTTTCCATTCTGCTCCGTAAGTCCATCCTTTACCTACAAGAAGGTTTTTTTCGAACATCGAATTTGTAAAAGTAGATTCGATTCCGTTTTTGAACTCAAGTTGATTTTCGAGCGTTTTGTAATAGAATTCTACGCTAGCCTCCCAACTGTTTGAGCTAAAATTCCGAAAATATCCTCCTGAAAAATGCCATGAACCCTGAGGTTTGACATATAGTGATGCTGGCACCTGCAAATCGGTAGGAACACCGAACGAAAAAACCGGAATCTGATTTATGTACTGTACATGCCGGGTTGCTGCAAATTTTAGTGATGATTTTGTATCCAGTAAATATCTAGAATAAAGCCGTGGTTCAAATCTCCAATAAGTTTTAATTATTTTACTATTGTCATATACTATGTCATTACTATCGTTAAAATCGGTATAAGGACCAATATGAGCATAATAGTTGATTCTTACTCCTGCATTTATTTGCCATTTTCCAAAATTATATTCATCTCTGAAAAAAAGAGTTGCCTGAGCAGAATTAATATGATTCCTTTCGTTATTAAATTCTAAAGGTAAAATTGAATCGTTGCGTATGAAATGAGGAATTGCAGCATTGTACAATAGTTCTGCTCCATATTTAAGTTTATGGCTTTCAATAGAGTTGAAAAAATCGGCCTTGTATGAGAAGTTTTCGAATTGAGATTGAAGTTTTTGCTTCGAATCGTACCATTCAAAAGAAGATTGAATATGAAATTTTGAGTAATTTAATTGTTGATTTAAACTAAAGTTATCGTTGAAAATATGATTGAGTTGTAGACCAGCTGCTGTATTGTCCCAGAACGTTTTGTTCTCTTTCATTTCATATTCCTTTATTTCCTGGATGCCTAATTCATCTTTGCCTGTATAAAAATGTCCATTGAGTTTGGTTTTCGCTGAGAGTCTTAAATTGAAACCTGCATTAGCATCCCAAAATTCATATCTGTTTTGAGTGAGCAAACTGTCAATGCCTGCTTTCCCTAATAATGGAAGAACAATTGAACTGATATAGCTTCCTCTCCATGAACCATAAACCGATAATTTTGAATTGATTGGGATTTGAGTGGATATTCGCGAAGAAATTAACCCAACTGAACCATTTATTTTTATCGAATCGGGAATTCTTTGGTC
>JBBIID010000501.1:0-2153 GCA_037446675.1 Paludibacter sp. | reverse complement strand
CTGGATAAAAAACAACTGGACTTTGTTTTAGCATAAAAACTCATTACCAAAATAAAAGAGACGGTGGATTTTAATTTCAAAACCCACCGTCTCTTTTATCCATTTCTTGTTATTTAAACATCCTTGCCTCTGATAAGGCGCAATAAAATTGCAATGATAGCAATAACAAGCAATACATGAATCAAATAACCCGCACTAAAGGCAAAAAATCCCAATGCCCAAGCGATAACCATAATTACGGCAATTATATAAAGTAAGTTTCTCATTTTTCAATATTTTAAATTAGACAAATAAGTTAGTTTAATATATTATGTTTCAACGAGATAATTTCAATGCGTGAAAAATGCATTGAATACTTAACATATATTCTAACAGTGCCTTGTACTATTTTGTTTGCGACACTCAATTTAGCCATCTTTTTTATCGAGCTGCCATAAAAAAACGAGAACATAACCTTTTATAAATGAACATTATTCGAAATTTCATTCAAATCAAACTTGAGGTTTAAGTATTTTTTATGCGATTTTTCATTGCAGAATAAAAAAATAGCCTTATCTTTGCACTCGCAAAACAAAAAAGGCTGCGTAGCTCAACTGAATAGAGTACCACACTACGGATGTGGGGGTTACAGGTTTGAATCCTGTCGCGGTCACAACAATTAAACCCATGTAAATAACTTATTTACATGGGTTTTTCGCATCTACAAAAGGTGGTAAAGCTGCAAAAAAATCTGATTTTGTTAGTACAAAATCAGATTTCTATATTTAATATCGGCTTTATTAGTTGCCTATTTCCGATAAGAATTTTATTCTCACCAACCGAACTTCCGTTTCACTGAAGTCATCTTCGCCAAGCTCATCAAGAGCCGGCTCTATTTTATCTGTCTCGGCATTGCTGAAATAATCGAAAATCTCGTCTACATGATCCGGATCCATTACTTCATCCAAGAAATAATCGATGTTTATTTTTGTTCCGGAGTAAACGATAGCTTCTATCTCGTCCAAAAGTTCGTTTATTTCCAATCCTTTTGACATTGCAATATCATCCAGCGCAATTTTACGGTCGATTGCCTGAATAATAGACACTTTCAACTTGGATTTATTGGCTACTGTACGAACACGCAAATCTTCCGGACGGATAATTTCGTTTTCTTTTACGTGCTCTTTTATCACTTTCAAAAACTCTTCGCCATAGCGCTTTGCTTTTCCGGCACCAACGCCCGGAATATTTTGCAACTCATCCATTGAAATTGGATAACTTGTTGCCATAGCTTCCAGTGAAGGATCCTGAAAAATTACAAAAGGAGGAACTTCCAGCTTTTTCGATAATTTTTTCCGAAGATCTTTCAATATAGAGAAAAGAACATCGTCGGCAGCACATGTACCTCCGGCATTTTTCACATTGGTCTCTTCTTCCTCATCGTCATATTCATTATCTTTGACAATGGGAAATGGCTCCGGTTTTTTCATGTATGCTTTTCCGGCAGCAGTCAACTTCAACAGACCGTAGTTTTCGATATCTTTTGACAAATATCCGGCAATCAGAGCCTGACGTATAACAGCATGAAGCAATTTTTCATCTTCGTCCGAAGCTGATGAGAAGTTTTCCAATTCGTCATGTTGATAGGATGTCACATCCGAAGTTTCATTTCCCTTCAAAATATCAACAATGTGTTCTGCCTTAAATTTTTCCTTAACGACTAAAATCGTTTCTAATACCAATGACAATAATTCTTGTCCCTCAATAAATTTTCGTGGTTTCATACAGTTATCACAACATCCGCAGTTATCTTCTTTGTATTCTTCTCCAAAATAATGGAGCAGCAATTTTCTTCTACAAACAGAAGATTCGGCATATGCCTGGGTTTCCAATAATAATTGATTGCCAATTTCCTGCTCGGCTACGGGTTTGCCTTGCATAAATTTGCGTAATTTGTCTAAATCTTTATATGCATAAAAGGCTATACACTGACCTTCTCCGCCATCGCGTCCACTACGTCCCGTCTCCTGATAATAACCTTCCAAACTTTTAGGCATATCGTAGTGCAAAACATAACGTACATCGGGTTTATCAATTCCCATTCCAAAAGCAAGGGGATAAAAAATGTTTTCTCTTTTTTTGTACCATTTCAAATTTTCAGGGACAGAAACTCC
>JBBIID010000500.1:0-2163 GCA_037446675.1 Paludibacter sp. | reverse complement strand
AAAGGAAATAAAAAATTTTCTCGTAAAAACTAAAACGAGTTTAAGTTTGCTCAAAATACTCCAGATAACTTTTTTACACTCATTTTTCTTGATTTCTTCATTAATTTTCACAATCTTTGTAAGCAAAATAGGCAAAGATTTTGTTTTGTTGCCAATAAAATACTCCACACATTGAGTCAAACTAGCTACGTAATGAACAAACTCAGACCGATTATAAAAGATATTTCATTTATTCTGAGTATAGTCGGGGTTCTCACTTTAATTTACGATTTCGGGTTCAACCATCAGGCGGCAGAAACCGAGATTTTGAAACGAATTTTCCTTGTCGTTATTTTTGGCGGACTAGTAGCAGGTATCATCAGGTATCTTTCCAAATATTCACGTCCCAAATTAAGCGTAATCCCATACGATTTTCTTTATATTGCTTTTCTATTTTTCATAATTATAACCGATTATAAAATTCTGATCGGCAGCGATTCATTTTCCTATGCGTTACATATTAAGAAAGTATGGATTCATTTGGCTGTTTTGCTTATCTTTATCCGGGAGTTTTCGGCTGAGAATTTCAATTTCAGAGGAATGTCGCTGCATCCGGCACAATTTTTTATAGTAAGTTTCCTGCTGATAATTGTTTTTGGTTGGATTCTCTTGTTACTTCCCAACGCTACATATCACGGCATATCACCCATTGATGCGCTGTTCACTTCTACCAGTGCAGTATGTGTTACAGGACTTATTGTAGTGGACACAGGCACTTATTTCACTCAATCCGGACAATATATTATTTTGTTTCTGATTCAACTGGGAGGTTTGGGAATTATGACATTTACCAGCTATTTCAGCTATTTTTTCAAAGCCGGTTCTTCGTATGAAAACCAGTTGTTACTTAGTGCAATGACCAATACCGAAAAAATAGGTGAAGTATTCGGAACGCTAAAAAAAATTATCCTTATCACCTTTATCATCGAGGCTTTTGGAGCTTTTCTCATTTTTCAAAGCTTAGATGTCTCGCTCATTCCCAATATATTCGACCGTATATTTTTCTCTGCCTTTCATTCCATATCCGGTTTTTGCAACGCTGGATTTTCTACTTTGCAAAACAGCCTTTACGAACCGGCATATCGGTTTAATTATCCGTTTCACCTCATTATCTCTTTTCTGATTATTATGGGTGGTATCGGATTTCCTATTGTTTTTAATTTGTTGAGCTTCATAAGAAACTATATCAAAAACCTCTACTTCACAATTGCAGGACGAAGTGAAAAAATCAAAGTCAGAAGGATTGTCAATGTCAACACACGCATTGTTTTAATCACGTCATTGATTCTCACAATTTTCGGAACTGTTTTTTTCTATATTTTCGAATACAATAACACATTAGCAGAGCACGGATTCTGGGGAAAAATAGTTACTGCATTTTTCGGTTCGGTAACCACACGAACTGCCGGATTTAATTCCGTTGATAATGCTGTTCTTACTTTGCCCACCATTCTCATCGTTCTATTTTTAATGTGGGTAGGTGCATCTCCCGGATCAACCGGAGGAGGTATAAAAACCAGTACATTCGCCATTGCAGTCCTTAATTTTACAAGTTTAGCAAAAGGGAAGCAGAATATTGAGATATTCAAATCTGAAATTTCACCAAAGTCGATCAGCAGAGCTTTCGCCACCATTATTTTGTCATTTATTGTAATATTCATTGCTTTTTTTGCCATTAGTTTTTTTGATCGTGGTAAGGGCTTGCTGAACATACTTTTTGAGACAGTATCAGCTTTTGGCACCGTCGGATTAAGTAGAGGAATTACAGCGTCGCTAAGCAATCCAAGCAAATTGGTTTTAATCGCCACCATGTTTATTGGTAGAGTAAGCATACTCACGCTACTCATTGCATTATCAAGACGAATAGCGCATCATAAATATCGTTATCCAACAGAAGAAGTACTAATCAATTAAATTCATAGAATTATGAAGTATATCATTATAGGTCTTGGCAATTTCGGTTCTGCAATTGCTGAAAAACTCACGAATTTAGGACATGAAGTAATTGGTGTAGATCAGGAAATGGAGAAAGTGGAGGCTGTGAAGGACAAAATATCTTACGCAGTATGCCTTAATTGTACCGACCAGCAAGCCATGGAAAGCCTGCCATTGAAAAATACCGAC
>JBBIID010000499.1:0-2179 GCA_037446675.1 Paludibacter sp. | reverse complement strand
GGAACTTTCCACTCCATTTTTTCGCGAATTCTTCGTTCGGAAGCGGAATCTATTGGCTATTCGAAAAATTTCACCATTTACGATTCGGCCGATTCAAAAAGTCTTGTGAAATCCATTTTGAAGGAGTTGAAACTGGATGATAAAGTATATAAACCGGGATTGGTGCAGTCGCGCATTTCGTTTGCTAAAAACAACCTGATAACTTCCGAAGCATATTTGGCAAACACAGACTTGGTAAAATCAGATGTTTCTGCCCGAATTCCGTTGATGAAGGATATTTATAAAATTTATTGCAATCGTTGCAAACAAGCGGATGCGATGGATTTCGACGATTTATTGCTTCAAACCAATGTTCTTTTCAGAAATCATCCGGAAGTGTTGGGAAAATATCAGCAGCGATTTGGTTATATTTTGGTCGACGAGTATCAGGATACCAATTTAGCGCAATACATGATTGTGAAAAAACTGGCCGAACAGCACGAAAGAATTTGTGTGGTGGGCGACGATGCGCAAAGTATTTATTCGTTCCGCGGTGCGAATATCGACAATATTCTGACCTTCAGAAATTCGTATAAAAATGCGCAAGTTTTCAAACTGGAACAGAATTATCGCTCCACTCAAACGATTGTTAATGCAGCCAATAGTTTGATTGGTAAGAATTCGAAGCAAATTCGGAAAAATGTTTTCTCGGAAAAAGAAACCGGGAAACCGATAAAAATTCTGAATGTATTCACCGATTTTGAAGAAGGATTCGTTGTTGCAAATAATATTTCCACGCTGCGGTTTTCGAATAATTATCGTTATCAGGATATTGCCGTTTTGTATCGTACCAACTCGCAGTCGCGTGTAATGGAAGAAGCGCTACGCAAGCAAGGCATTCCTTATCGTATTTACGGTGGCCTGTCGTTTTATCAACGCAAGGAAATCAAGGATGTGATTGCCTATTTCCGCTTGGTTAGTAATCCAAACGACGAAGAAGCGTTGAAGCGCATTATTAATTATCCTGCCCGCGGAATTGGCGATACCACCGTGAATAAGCTGATTGAATGTGCTCAGCTTCATGCTGTCAGTGCTTGGGAAGTATTAACCGACATGCTGAAATACAATTTACCGGTAAATGCCGGAACGGCCAGTAAACTGGCGCAATTTCGCAGCATGATCGACATTTTTGCGGAGCAAATCGATACGCAAAACGCTTACGATTTGGCGAAAACCATCGTTAAGTCTTCCGGAGTCATCAGCGATACATACACCGATCGTTCGCCCGAAAGCATGAGTCGGCAGGAAAACGTGGAAGAGTTGCTCAAAGCGATTCATGAGTTTTGTGAAACAAAAAAATCAGATGGCGAACCTACAGCATTATTGCCCGATTTTTTGTCAGAAGTTTCGTTGCTTACCGATCAGGATACCGACTCTGAACTCGACAAAGATAAGGTCACGCTCATGACAATACATTCGGCAAAAGGGCTGGAATTCAAAGTGGTTTTTATTGTCGGAATGGAAGAGGAATTGTTCCCTTCGCCGTTTAGCACCCAAAGTGAACGTGAGTTGGAAGAGGAGCGCAGGTTGTTTTATGTGGCTATTACTCGTGCGGAGGAACGTTGCTTTATCAGTTATGCCAAATCAAGGTTTAAGAATGGCAAAACAAATTTTTCAAATCCAAGCCGGTTTATAAAAGATATTGATCCGCAGTTTTTGGAAATGCCGCCAGAAGAAACGAAACCAAAACAAGCCCGTATCAGGGATTGGGACGATGATATGGAAACGGAACGGAATAGGTTTCAGTCGTCATTTTCGAAACCGATTTTTGATGATCCGATTATTCCTGCAACACCAAAGCGACTGACAAAACTGGGAGCGACAGATAATAATAAAGTGTCTGTTGAAAATGCCTCTATTCCTAAAGGTGCTTTTGTAAAACATGGTGTTTTTGGCATTGGAAAAGTGTTGGACACAAGTATCGTGAATGGGAATGAAAAAGCAGATATTGATTTTGGAGAAAAAGGTGTGAAGTCGTTGCTGCTTAAGTTTGCAAAACTGGAGGTGCTGAAATAATCTTCTTAACTTTTGAATGTAGATTGCAAACGACAAAAATAATACTCCATATTTGTAAATTTGAAATAAATAATTTTATCTTTGTAGGTCGATACCGGTTTGCATAAACCAATCTGTTTGTTTG
>JBBIID010000498.1:0-2183 GCA_037446675.1 Paludibacter sp. | reverse complement strand
ACGAGCGGTAGCTAACAGAATGAAAATTATATACAGTAATCGCAATCGGGTTTCGCAATCGATAGAAGAAAAATATAGCGCTCAATATGTTGCGTTGGATGATTTGTTGAAAACGAGCGATGTGGTATCGTTCCATACACCGCTTACAGATGAGACCTATCATTTGATTAATTCCGAACGATTGGCATTGATGAAAAAAAGTGCAGTTTTAATTAATACTGCCCGTGGCCCGGTAATTGATGAAGCAGCTTTGGTTGTTGCATTGAAAAATAAATCGATCTTTTCGGCAGCTTTGGATGTTTATGAATTTGAACCCAATGTGAGCAAAGAACTTTTAGAATTGGACAATGTGGTGCTGGTACCGCACATCGGAACAGCAACGGTGGAAGCTCGCAATGAAATGAGTCGATTTGTGGCGCGTAACATTATTCGCTATTTCGAAGGAGATTTTAATATTAATCGGGTTAATTAAATTTTGAATAAAAGAAAGTTGAAATTAAACTTTGCCAGTAGATGAGAGTCAAAGCTACAACCAACGACTATCGAAAAAAAGTATTGTTAAGTATGAATAAATCGTTTTTATGAACCTGACCGAAGAAGAGCTCGTTTCACAATTAAATCAGCCCGGTAAAAGAACGGCAGCGTTTACGATGGTTTTCAAAACCTATCAGGAACGGCTCTATTGGCATATCCGGAAAATGGTTCTGTCGCATGACGATAGCAATGATGTGCTTCAAAATACTTTTATGAAAGCTTGGAATGGCTTGGATGGATTTAGAGGAGAGTCGCAGCTTTCGACCTGGCTTTATCGGATTGCAACGAATGAAACGTTGACTTTTTTAGCCAATAAAAGACTAAAGAGTGTGAATTCGATGGACGATATGGAAGATGGATTGTTACAAAATCTGCGGGCGGATAATTATTTCAATGGAAATGAAGTTCAATTAAAATTACAGAAAGCCATTCTTACCTTGCCCGAAAAACAGCGTTTGGTTTTCAATATGAAGTATTTCGACGATGTTACTTACGAACAAATGGAAGAAATTCTTGGAACTTCGGTCGGAGCATTGAAGGCATCATATCATCATGCAGTAAAAAAAATTGAAAAGTACTTGGATAGCGAAGATTAATATAAAAAAGAGCATTCGTTTTAAACCTAAAGAATTATAATTAGTCTAAGTAATTGTATGGAAGATAATAAACACATATCATTAGAAAAAGTAGGAACGGAATCCCTCAAAACTATTTTGAAGATTTTGCAGCTAATATGGAGGCTCAGATTACTGTAAAGCCAGTATCTATCCGTAAGGCATTGACTCCTTGGATGTATATGGCGGCCATGTTTGTAGGAGTTTTTGTGGTAGGTCAGATTTTGTTTACGGTATTAAGCGATAAAACAACTAAGACCGACGATAATTACGAATCGTATGTATTGTCGCAGGTCGACGAAAGTTCTCTTATGGATTTGTATGTGGATAATTCCGATGTTCAATAAAATAAATTAGAAGAAGATGAAACGAATGAGATACATGTTTATATTGCTGTTATTTTCAACGTGCACTTTTTTGTTTGCTCAAGAAGGAAATTGGCCTAAGGTAGATGAGATGCATGCAAAAAAATGGCAGTTTATGGTTGAAAAAGCTCAATTGAATGAAAAAGAATCCGAGATGGTTCAACCGGTATTTATGGAGTATGAAAAAACTGTATGGAAGCAGCATGCTAAGAATCGTGAGTTTTTTAAAATGGCCAGAAAGAAAGATGGTGACAAAGAAAAATTAAACTATTCTGAATTGAATGATCGTTATGTAGAGATGGAATTGATTCAAGCCCAGTTGTTTAAAAATTATCACCAAAAACTGAAAAAGATTCTTTCGCCCGAAGTGCTATTTAGATATTACAGGGCCGAACGCGATTTTAAGAAAAAATTATTACAGGATTTTCCGGGTCAGCCGGGGCGTGGAAATCGTCCTAGATAAGCGTATTCAGCATTTTTTTATACCTTTTTGCAGAAAACCTTTGTACGGGAGCAAAAAATATCCTATCTTTGCACACCGAAAAAAAACAAGGTTCGTTGGCCGAGTGGCTAGGCACCGGTCTGCAAAACCGTATACGGCGGTTCGAATCCGCCAGAGACCTCAGAAAAGCCGGAAGTTATGCTCCCGGCTTTTTTTTATTCATTTCTA
>JBBIID010000497.1:0-2221 GCA_037446675.1 Paludibacter sp. | reverse complement strand
TAATATGGTATTCATTTTTGTTTTTTACAAATCCGATAGTTTTAAACTGGCTTCTGGAGCAATGGTAAGCGGACTTGTATATTTTATTGCCAGCGTATTTATGCTTTAATTCATAACTTTTTACTTTATAAACTTTAGGAACTTTCAAACTTTACTAACTTTCTGACTTTACAAACTCGAAAATCTGTTTATGCGATATTTTATCATTGCCGGCGAAGCTTCCGGCGATTTACATGCTTCTAACCTGATGCGGGAACTCAAAAAGCAGGATTCGGCTGCCGAATTTTGTTTTCTGGGAGGCGACCTTATGGCAGCTCAGGGCGGAAAAATGGTAAAGAATTATCGCGAAATGGCTTTTATGGGTTTTGTGGCAGTGGCGATGAATGCCCGTACGGTGTTGAGAAATATAGCCGATTGCAAGAATGCGATTGCAGAATTTAAACCCGATGTGCTTATTTTGGTGGATTATCCGAGTTTTAATCTGCGGATTGCCCGCTATGTGAAAGAGAATTTCAATACACCTGTTTACTATTATATCTCGCCTAAAATATGGGCGTGGAAAGAATACCGCATAAAAGACATTCGGAAGTATGTGGACAAAATGTTCACCATTTTCCCGTTCGAAACTTCCTTTTACGCGAGACACAACTATCCTGTTGAGTATGTGGGCAATCCAACTGTGGATTCGATTGAAAGCAGGGATAATCGAGAGCAAACTTTTCAGGAATTTTGTGAGCTCAACCAGCTTTCAAACAAACCGATGATTGCTCTTTTGGCTGGCAGTCGCAAGCAGGAAATTTCCGCTTGTTTGCCCCGAATGCTCGAAGCTGCCGGAAATTTTTCTGATTTTCAGGCGGTGGTGGCAGGAGCTCCGGGCATCGAATTGGATTATTATCGTACAGTGCTGAAAAATGACAAAGTTCAGATTGTATTCGGGCAAACGTATGAATTGTTGCAACATTCGCAAGCCGCTATCGTAAATTCCGGCACGGCAACGCTCGAAACTACGCTTATCGGCACTCCACAGGTGGTGGTTTATCATCAATCGTTGGGGCGATTGGCTTATTGGATGAAAGACCTGATTATTAAGGTGAAATATATTTCGTTGGTGAATCTGATTGCCGAAAAAGAAGTGGTGAAAGAATTAATAGCCCATCTTTTTACGGTTGAGAACATGACAGCCGAACTTCGAAAAATACTTTACGATAGCGCTTACAGGCAGAAAATGCTGCAAGAATATTCCACTATTAAAACTGCGCTAGGCGAAAAAGGAACTGCCGAACAAGCTGCTGCAAAAATTGTATCTTATTTGCAAAAATAAGTTGACTTTCTAAGCTGTTTAACGGTTTTGCTAAAACCTCGACTGGCGACCTCATTAGCTCTCTTTGGTTTCATATCTTTATTTTGAGTTTATTGTAGAAAGATTGTATTGCTAATCTGTAGATTATCAACGATTGGCCATTGAAATGTTTTTGGTCTAAGTGTTGGTTTAACAAAATTAATTCTGTAGTTTTGAACAATAGTTTTCAATAAAGAATCATTTTAGTGATGAATTCTCCTTTGTAACAACTTTCTATTCCAGATAAATTAATCTTGTTTTTACTATGTTGTACGATATTTTAACCCGCGACACCATACCAGTCGAAATTATTAATAACCCAAAATCATTCGTAGAATGTCTAGCGGAACCGAGCGTAATAATTGCTTTGAGTGCAATTGTTGTAAGTATTGTCAGCTTGTACTTTTCTGTTCGATTTAGCAGATTAACTCTGGAACAGACAATTAAACACAATAAATTGTCTGTAAATCCTTTGCTGAGGTTTTTTGTGAAGAATGAGTCGAAAAGTAATAAGATATTTATTGAATTACATAATTGTGGATTCGGGCCTGCAATAATAAAATCGTTTACGTTAGAATATAGAGATCGAATTTACGGCAATTTCAGGGACTTGATTAAAGAGAATGTAGATAATTTACTGGATGAAAATTCACAAAGCAAAATTATTAAGTATATATACTATTTTGATAAAGATTCTTTTATATCTTCATCAGATAGCATTACGGTTTTTTCCGTGAAATCTCAATCTTCTGAAGATCTAAAGCATTATAAATTAGTGTTGAAAGAGATAAAAGCAGTTGTAAAATATGAAACAATTTATGGTGATAAAAAAGAATTAATTGAAGATAATTTTTGGAGTAAAAAAGACATAACTTGATAAAA
>JBBIID010000496.1:0-2239 GCA_037446675.1 Paludibacter sp. | reverse complement strand
TTATGCGTATTCAATTGCTGATACCATATATCGTTTTGCCTTCCGCGTTCGGTAATCGACTCAACAGCTTCATCTTCCACCAATCCCAACTTTTGGTTATTAAAATCGTAAAACAGTTTAAATGTTCCAATTTTATCGGTAAATCCTGCATTTGCTTTCACCGACATTTCATTAAATCTCGAATTTGGAACAAACTCACCGCCGCCTTGCAAATAATCAGCATTTGTTTTGTGCCCCACTCTTATGCCACCAAAGAATTTTTTCGAAGCACCTTTTATTCCCAAATTATTCGTGGCTCCCAACGAATTTGAGAAAAGTTGCAAGTTGTAATCACCAACAATACTGCCCACCGGAGCCGGGTTTTCTTTAATAAAATTGAGGACCCCACCTATGGCATCCGAACCATAAAGCAACGAGGCCGGACCTTTTATCACTTCCACATCCTGCACTCCGAATTCATCAATCCCCAGTGGATGATGGCTGGAATATTGATAATTCTCAAATCTCACTCCGTTGTTCAACACCAGAATATCATTCATCGACATTCCCCTAACAACCGGTTTCGACACACCGCTTCCTTTTGAAATCATATCAACTCCGGGAATCTTGGTAAGCATTTCGGCAAAGTTGGGAGTAGTTTTCAACGAATTGGAATTCATTTTCAAAATATCAATTTTGACAGCATTCTCGTGTTGCGTTGAATTATAACCACCCGACACCACCAACTCTTCCGCTTCTATGGCAGTTTGTGCAAGCTGAACATCAAGTTTCAGATCCGATTTATTTAAAATTACCGTTTCTATATGATTGCCATAGCCTAAATAAGAAAACTGGATTTTTATTTTTCCGTTGGGGATTCCAGTAAGCTCGTATTTTCCTTCGCTATCCGAAACGGTTCCTTTATTCATATCAGGAATAAACACGGTTGCCCCAATCAACGGCAAATTTTTATCGTCTTTTACTGTTCCCGAAATGGCATATTGAGCTTGTGCGATATGGTACGACAATACCATAACACAAATAATAAATATTCTCTTCATTTTTATTGTGCTTTAAATTATAGTAAAATAGAAAATGTGATCCCTCCTTGTGTGGAACGATCTGAAATCGAATTTAAACTATAAGCGCAGGGGGAGCACGGAGCAGGAAGGAATAATTGGATAACGAGGAATAATAAGCCCATTTGTAGTTGCAGCAATAGTCAACCAAAAGCTTTTCGTTCCTGAAATCGGGGGTTAATGAATCGGCGGAGAACAGCGAGAACTCAAAACTACAAACATAACATTGTTCGTGAAACACATTAAACTGCTTCCCATCAACACTTCGATCTATTTTGTAGACATCGTGATGATGCTCCAATTTTACCATCGAAGGGAAAAGAAAAACCCACAACAGTATGAGAGCGGCAATATGTTTGATTGTTTTGTTCATCAATTTTTCCAACCTGAAAATCAGCCGGATTATCTATCGTTTAATTTTTCTGAGCGACAAGAATAAACTGGTCGTAATCGGTAAATACTCCGGGAGTTCTTTCTCTGGTTAATGTATTATAAGCATGCGCCGTCAGTATTTCAAATCCGGCATCAATAAACTGATGCATTAATTTATTCAGTTCAAATCCTTTATGCGGAATCGGTTCAAAACGGTGGAACGATCCATCCTCCGAAAGTAAGTCGCCAACCACAACTATCGCATTTTGATTC
This sequence comes from Paludibacter sp., assembly GCA_037446675.1. GTDB lineage: Bacteria > Bacteroidota > Bacteroidia > Bacteroidales > Paludibacteraceae > Paludibacter. Next base: position 536 of record JBBIID010000496.1, on the reverse strand, counting down.
GTAATTTCATGCAAATGAACCAGTACTTTCTCAATATCCGGCAAGTGATGAAAAGCCATGCACGAAAATATCAAATCAATATCTTGCTTCTGATAATCAAAAACTTCGCCGTGTAAAATCTCGTGAGGCGATCCGGCATCCAACTTATGCTTCAAAACATCGAGCATAGCCGGAGAAGTATCTTCAAACACAATTTGCTTAAGTTTTGGAGCGATTTGCAGACCTACCAATCCTGTTCCGGCACCAATTTCCAGTCCTTTCCACTCCGGATGAATCGTTATATGAAGCAACATTTCCTTCACGAATTTCTCCGTCATTTCAATTTTCGAAGGATTGTCCCAATCGGCGGCTCTGTCTGCAAAATTATCTTTCATATGGTTTACTTGTATTTCACTATTGATTTTCAACAAAAAATCAAATCAGTTTTTATTCAGCAATTCGATTGTTGCTTTTATTCCTTCTTCTTCCGTCATTCCATCTCCTTCGTATTCAATGCCTACATAATCATTGTATCCAGCGTCGCGAACTATCTTCAT
>JBBIID010000495.1:1242-2254 GCA_037446675.1 Paludibacter sp. | reverse complement strand
CAGCATTTCGAGTTCATCTTTGTGTATTCCCTGAGTGGAATAACCGAGTATTTTGTCACGTTCGCGCGTCGTTTGCATGCGCAACTTTATATCATTTTCGTGATGCTGAGATTGGTATTTCAGCGATATTTCTTCGTTTTCGTTCGATATAAATGAATAAAGTTGCTGAAAAATGGGGATAAACTCATCGATAAACACTTTGCGTTGTTCGTGAATGTACGATCCGAAAAATGCCATCTGGTCTTCCCATATTTCCAATAGCGAATCGTCCGTCAGCGTTTCGCTTTTTAGTAGAGCGTTTCGCTGTTTCAACGCGTTATTGTATTGGATGAGCTGCTGGAGATAATTTTTGTTATATTGAGAGATTACTCCATCGACGAATTTTCTGCGTTCGTCGCTGCCTTCGGATATTAGCACCGAATCGTCCGGCGAAACCAGGACCAATGGCAATAATCCAATATGGTCGGAAAGTCGCTCGTATTCTTTTTTGTTTCGCTTGAATTGCTTTTTCTGTCGATGTTTGAGCCCGCAATAAATGTCTTCAATATTGTCTCCAATTTGATATTTCCCTTGTATCAGCGCAAAATCGGCATCGTGCAAAATATTCTGCGAATCAATTGAATTTGAATGACTTTTGCAAAACGATAAAAAATAGATGGCATCAAGAATATTGGTTTTCCCCATGCCATTGTTCCCAATGAAACAATTAATCTTCGGCGAAAATACTAATTCTGCTTCGCGAATATTTTTGTAATTGAGAATGGATAAGGAATTTAGACGCATGAACTTTACTGTTTTTTACTATTACAAATGTACAAAAAAATTACCTCTGTTTGGGTCGCTGTTGTCTGATAAAGTTTTCAACAATTTTCTTTTGTTCGAAATAGTGAACAATTTTGGGCTTGTTTAGACCGAAAAAATGTAACTTTGCACTTCTTAAAAAATGAATGTCGTCATGAATAATTTTAAGATTGTAGTTTATTTCTATTTATGATAATAAAAGAGAGATTGG
>JBBIID010000495.1:0-1232 GCA_037446675.1 Paludibacter sp. | reverse complement strand
AACGCCACCTTTGGCTTTGTTTCTCGGTTTAATCTTTGCACTTACTTTAGGCAATCCGTTTCAAAAATTTACTAGAAAAGTTTCTAAATATCTTTTGCAGATTTCCGTTGTGGGTCTTGGCTTCGGAATGAACCTTCAGGAATCGATAAAAGCCGGAAGCGATGGGATCATTTTCACCATTGTGTCGGTGGCGAGCGTTATGTTTTTGGGGATAATTGTGGGAAAATGGTTTAAGGTATCAAAAGTTTCGTCTTACCTGATTGCTTCGGGCACGGCCATTTGCGGTGGAAGCGCCATAGCGGCAGTAGGGCCTATCGCAAAAGCCGATGAGAGTGAAATGTCAGTGTCACTTGCCACCATTTTTGTGTTGAATGCTATCGCTTTATTTTTGTTTCCGGTGCTCGGACATTGGTTACAACTGTCTCAGCAGCAATTTGGAATGTGGGCAGCAATTGCGATACACGATACAAGTTCTGTGGTTGGTGCCGGAGCAACTTATGGTGAGCAAGCATTGAAAATTGCTACAACAGTAAAACTTACTCGTGCGCTGTGGATAATTCCACTCTCGATATTTACATCATTTTATTTTAAGTCGAAAGGCGATAAAGTGGTTATACCATGGTTCATTTTGTTCTTTATAGTGGCTATGGTTGTCAACTCGTTTAATGTGGTGCCTGTAAAAATAGGGCGGGAGATAGTCGCTATTGCAAAACAAGGATTGACGTTGACATTGTTTTTTATCGGTGTCGGATTGTCCCGGAAAGTAATAAAATCGGTAGGAGTGAAGCCGATGATTTTAGGATTATTGCTTTGGATATTTATTGCTGTGGTTAGTTTGTTGTTTATTTATTCATTTTATTGAAAATGAAAATTGTAAAACCGATTATTCTGGTTTTAATTTTATTTATTTCATCGTGCGCTAAAGAAAAGGAAAGAGGAACGGAATCAATTTCTTCTGAAGTTAAAACAACCTTCAAAAAAATAGCGAAAGATACGGTAATTGTTGATAGTGATTATAGCTTTGATGATGCAGTAAAAGGATCGAAAGCTCCGAAAGAACTTATTGATCAACTTCAATTGATAACTGTACAATATTATTCTCTTGATGGAAAATTGCATCAGGGTCAAATACTTACCAATAAATTAATTGCTCCCGATGTTGAAAAATTATTTAAATTTATTCAACAATCTCATTTTCCCATAGCAAAAGCAATTCCAGTTGTAAAGTATAA
>JBBIID010000494.1:797-2273 GCA_037446675.1 Paludibacter sp. | reverse complement strand
TTAACAGCTCATTAACAACATGATGTCCCAGTAAACCATTTGCACCTGTAACTAAAATATTCATCTTACCGTGTAATAAAGTGTTTCTGCAAAAGTAACCATTCTTTTATTGAATTTAATTAATTTTACAAATAAGAATTCCTCAATTATCTGTATATTTGCGCCATTCAAATTTTATCTTTTTAGGGATGGAAAACAAAGTGGTTTTAATTACCGGAGCAAGTGCCGGAATAGGTTTGTCGGCTGCAACACAATTGATGAACAAAGGAGCTAAAGTATATGCAGCTTCCAGAAGGGGAGGAGTTTCACAAAAAGCTGATAGCGGATCGGGTGAACTTATTCATGTAGTAATGGATGTAAACCACGAAGAAGAAATCGCCGGAGTTGTTTCCAAAATAATTGAAGAAAATAATCGACTGGATGCCGTGATTTGTAATGCCGGAAATGGCATTGCGGGTTCGGTGGAAGATACTTCGGTGGAAGAAATGCGTTATCAGTTCGAAACCAATTTCTTTGGTGCCGTAAAAACCATTAATGCCTGCGTTCCTGTCTTCAGAAAACAAGGTTATGGAAAAATTTTGGCCGTTTCGTCTGTTGCAGCTATTATTCCGATCCCTTATCAGGCGTTTTATTCTGCCGGAAAATCTGCTTTGCAAATTCTTATCCAAGCATTGTCAATGGAACTCAAACCATTTGGAATTCAATGTTCGTGCATTCTTCCGGGCGATACAAAAACCGAATTTACCGCTGCTCGAAAATACTCTGCTGCTTCGCAATCTCAAAATTCTGCTTATTTAAAAAGAATGAAAGACTCCGTTGCTAAAATGGAAAAAGATGAGCAGAATGGAATGCCCGCTAGTGTGGTTGCAAAAGCCATTGTCAAACAGGTCTTTAATAAGCGGATGCATTCATTTTATGTTATTGGTTTACAATATCAGATTATATATCACTTATTCAATGTTTTACCTACGGATCTCCGTTTGTGGATTATCGGTAAAATTTATGGTTGATTAAATTAGTACATAAAAAACAACCGACTCTTTTTTGTAATCATAAAAGAATCGGTTGTGGAAAAATATATTGAGTTTACGTGGTTTTATTTCAGTTTTTCGTAGATTAAATTATCTGCCGACCATTTTCCACTTCCTGCAATAATAAGCGATAAAGCCAATCCAAGTACCATAATAAAGTATTCGATACCTTCGCCCGCTTGCGCTCCAAACCAATTCATAAAGAAACCATTATTTAAATGGCCGCCCAAAATCATGGCTCCACCCAATGTAAGAAAAATTGAGAAAGCCATAAAGCGTGTTCCTAATCCAAGAATTACGCCTATAGCGCCAACAAACTCGGCGAGAATAACCAGAACTCCTAACAATAATGGCATTCCACTGCTCTGAAAAAATCCCAATGTAGCTTCAAATCCATATCCGCCAAACATGCCTAATGCTTTTTGCATACCATGTGGTAAAATAA
>JBBIID010000494.1:0-787 GCA_037446675.1 Paludibacter sp. | reverse complement strand
TATACCTAATGCTAAACGTGAAATTAATAATGACCAACTTTGTTGATTGGTTGATAAAAATTTTTTAATTGTATTCATAATTTTCTTTTTTGTTTTAAAATTTATTTGTAAATCATTTTTTTCAAATCATTGGAACTTCCATGATTAATATTTTACTATCTGTTTTAGCTTTTATCTGAATATCTTCTGTTTCCCAAATACCAAGTCCATCTCTTCGGTTCAGTTCTTTTCCGGCAACAATTGCTTCGCCTTCGATAACAAAGACATATACACCTGAATCAGGATTGTTTAATTTATAATTTTCTTCGTGGTTTGCCGATAAATCACCCAGGCTAAACCAGGCTTGCTGATGAATCCAAACTCCATCGTCATCCGGATTGGGCGATAAAATCTGATAGAATTTATTCTTTTTTTCTAAATTGGCTAACGACTGCTGATCGTATCGAGGAGTCACATTCTTTTTATTCGGGAACACCCAAATTTGAAGTAACTCCAGATCCACCTCTTTATAAGAATTGTATTCGCTGTGGAAAATACCTGTTCCTGCACTCATAACCTGAATTTCTCCGGCTTTAATAATACCTTTATTTCCCATACTGTCCTGATGTTCTACAGCTCCCTTCAACGGAATGGTAACGATTTCCATATTGTCGTGAGGATGTTTACCAAAACCTTCGCCGGATGCAATCCAGTCGTCGTTCAGTACGCGCAAAGCGCCAAAATGCACACGTTCGGGGTTGTAATAATTGGCAAAACTAAATGTATGGTGCGTATTGAGCCAACCATG
>JBBIID010000493.1:0-2294 GCA_037446675.1 Paludibacter sp. | reverse complement strand
GACGAAATGCTTCAAATGCAAAAGGCCGATGCCAATATCACTTTTACAAAATTCGTTCGCAGAAACTACGAAGAATGGTTTCAGAGGCCGGAAACTCGCCCGTTGATGAGTCCGGATTTGTTCAAAACAAAGGTTTTTCCGTTGCTTGATAATGGAGAAAAAGTTTTTTTTATTTTAGTGGATAATTTCCGTTACGACCAATGGAAGATTATTCGCGAAATGTTGAGCGATCTATATCAGTTCAACGAAGAAGAACTGTATTGTGGCATTCTTCCAACAGCTACTCAATATGCCCGCAATTCTATTTTTTCAGGATTAATGCCGTTGCAGATTCAACAAATGTTTCCGGACTTGTGGGTGGAAGAGGAAGACGAAGAAGGCAAAAATTTGAATGAGAAAGATTTACTGGAGACATTGTTCCACCGCTATCGAAAAAATTATACTTTTTCGTACCACAAAATAAACGATTCGAATTCATGCGAACGATTGATTGACCAGTTGCCAAGAATTGACAATAATCAGTTGAATGTTTGTGTATTGAATTTTATAGATATGCTTTCGCATGCTCGCACAGAATCGAAAATGATGCGTGAGCTGGCAAATGATGCGGATGCGTATCGCTCGCTAACCTTGTCATGGTTCAGACATTCAGCTACTTATGAGCTGCTTAAAGCTATCGCTCAACGCGGGTATAAAGTTGTATTCACTACCGATCATGGTACCATTCAGGTAAATAACCCGATAAAAGTAATTGGGGACAAAAATACGAATGTCAATTTGCGCTACAAGGTAGGTAAAAATTTGAGTTACAACAAGAAAGAAGTATTTGAGATTTTGCAACCTGCAAAAGTGGGCTTGCCAAGTCCGAACGTGAGCTCTGCTTATATTTTTGCAAACAACGACAGCTTCTTTGCGTATCCGAACAACTATAATTATTACGTGAGTTACTATAAAAATACGTTCCAGCATGGTGGAATTTCGTTAGAAGAAATGTTGATTCCGATAATTGAGATGGAACCCAAATAAGTTTTATTCAACGCTGAATATAGAAGAAAATAATATTAAAAAATACAAATTTAAATACCTTTTCGTAGGGTAGAAATAGTATTTATGAAAACATATACAAACGTAAAAGACCTCGGAAATTTACAAGATGCTGTAAAAGAGGCGTTAGAAATAAAGAAGAATCGTTATGCTTACAAGCATATTGGTGAAAATAAAACACTCTTAATGGTGTTTTTCAATTCGAGTTTGCGCACCCGTTTAAGCACTCAAAAAGCGGGAATGAATTTGGGGATGAATACAATGGTGCTTGACGTGAATGCCGGTGCGTGGAAACTGGAAACAGAGCGGGGCGTAATTATGGATGGCGACAAACCGGAACATATTCTGGAGGCAATACCTGTAATGGCAAGTTACTGTGATGTGATTGGAGTTCGTGCTTTTGCGCAATTCGAAAACAAAGAATTCGATTATCAGGAAACAATTATCAATCAGTTTATAAAATATTCCGGTAAACCTGTGTTCAGTATGGAAGGTGCAACTTCGCATCCTTTGCAGGCATTTGCCGATTTAATAACGATTGAAGAATATAAGAAAACTGCCCGTCCGAAAGTGGTGCTTACCTGGGCACCACATCCAAAAGCTTTACCGCAAGCCGTACCCAATTCATTTGCCGATTTTATGAACGAAGCCGATGTGGATTTTGTAATTACGCATCCCGAAGGTTACGAATTGGCTGATGAATTTGTTCGTGACGCAAAAGTGGAATATGACCAAATGAAAGCATTTGAAGGAGCTGACTTCATTTATGCTAAAAACTGGGCGGCTTATCAGGATCCGAATTATGGTAAAATATTGAGCACTGATCGCAGCTGGACGGTAAGTGACAGGCAGATGGCAGTAACAAATAATGCTTATTTTATGCATTGTTTACCTGTTCGCCGAAATATGATCGTCACCGATGATGTGATTGAAAGTCCGCAATCTATTGTAATCCCTGAAGCTGCTAACCGTGAAATTTCAGCTCAGGTAGTTATAAAACGACTATTAGAAAACTTATAAATAATGAATTTAGAACAAGTAGCTGCTTCCATCCGGAACGTTCCTGATTTTCCAAAACCTGGAATTTTATTCAAAGATATAACTACGGCCATGAAAGATGCCGAAGTGTTGAAATTTATTGCTGATGAGCTTTACGAGTATTACAAAGACAAAGGAATTACCAAAGTAGTGGGGGTGGAAAGCCGCGGTTTTGTGCTTGGAAGTATTTTGGCATACCGACTGAATGCCGG
>JBBIID010000492.1:1804-2301 GCA_037446675.1 Paludibacter sp. | reverse complement strand
TACGCTTACAAAAGCGTTTTCGTTGGCTGCTGAGGCAGATACGATTAAAGTTTCCGGAATGATAAACGTTTCTACGGAAGTTACAAATGCTAATGGGGTACGTTTACCGGATTTAAAACTTATAATTTCAGGTGTCGATAAATCGACATCAGGATTTACCGGAGCCGGACAAACACGTATTATCGAGATTGTTTCGAATAACAAAGGCGCTTCATTCGAAAATTTGTCATTCTCTCAGGCCGGAACTACGACTTTAGCCAATGGTATGGCCGTATCCTTGTCGAATTCCGATACCCGTTTCATAAATTGTGATTTTATCAATAATACTGGAAATCTTACAAACGGTTTAGGTATTGTTTATTTGAGTAATCCTAATGGCGCTTCGTTTCGGTCTTGCCTTTTCAAAAATAACAAGGTAAAAAGCGGAGGCGGAATTTATGTTTCCGGTGGAACTTCAAGTGTTGCTGAGTCGGTGTTTGAAGATATGGACATGAGTA
>JBBIID010000492.1:0-1774 GCA_037446675.1 Paludibacter sp. | reverse complement strand
TTCAGCCTTACTAAAAGCATTATTCGTAACAACAAAACGGCATATGATGGAACAGGTGTTTTCGTACAGGAAAATTCATCCGTTTCTAATCTCATTTCAAATGTCAGAATTGAAGCTTGTTTGATCACGGGCAATACATCTATATCGAGAGGTGGAGCTGCTTTGGCAATGTATAACACTACAGCCGAAAACAATATTCACCTGGCAATAATAAATACTACGGTTTATAAAAATGGAACCGACTCTCAGTCGAATGGGGGAGCATTCTTTTTCGATTCTGCCAGGACCGGAAGTACACTTGATTTAGTAAACTGTACTATAACTGGTAATTTCACAGGTGGAAATGCCGGACATGGAGCTGCTTTCCGCTTTTTCTCTAATGGCAGCGATGACACCAGCTGTAAAAATCTTATAAAACGTATCTCTAATACTATTATTGAGTCGAATATCGCAGCTCAACATCCTAATCAGGGAAGTGATATTTCCAATCGTTTTCTGGCTGTAAATGGTGAAGATTTATTTATCAACAACTCGTGTATTGGCTTTATTCTTAATAACAATGGTACTTATGTGCCTGATGCACAATCTACGAACAAAATTGGTTATCAGCTTCAAGGTTTGTCGGGACTTTCAGTTAAAAAAGATTCGTTCATCACTGTTCAAAACAGTATTCCGTTGGATTTCGATTCGGATGTGCTTGAATATGGCAATGCTCAGTACCTGAAAAATTTTGATGTAAATACCGATCAATTGGGTAATGCCCGTAATTTTTTAAATAATAAATGTGCAGTTGGTGCTGTTGAAGTAGCTGCCGATCCTGTTTTCGAAGGTGTATCCAGAAATTATACACATCTTATTATGTACGGTCAGAGTTTATCTACCGGACACGAATCGCACGTTACACTTTCGGCAACAAATGTGCCCGGAAACTACATGATTGGTAGCCAAATCTGGATTAATTATGGAAATTCCGATTTAAAAACTGTAAATCCATTGGTTGGAAAACCATCTAAAAATGTTGCAGACATTATTGAATGTCCTTTGTTGGGAGCTGCTAATCATATTCAGTTGAAAGGACTTCACGAAAGTATTTTGGCAACTTCGGCCGGAACCAGTGGTAAACCGATTGAAGATCTTTCGAAAGAATCTCAGGTAAGTACTTTATACAATGACTATTTGAATACATTGAAATCGGCTTACAATATGGCGCGTCGTTCAAATAGTACAATTACCTGTCCTGCATTGTTCTGGCTGCAAGGAGAGTGGAATTACCAAGGATATGGTAATGGTTTAACAGCAGGTTCTACACCAACTTTTGATAAAAACCAGTATAAATCATTGCTTATAACATTAAAAAATAATATGCAATCTGATCTGAAGGCTATTTATGGCCAGGCCGAAGCTCCAACGTTCTTCACTTATCAGGTTGGCGTTCAGTATTCGAAAGGACGAGAACTGACAATCGGTATGGCACAATTGGAAGCCTCGAATGAATATAGTGATATTGTTTGTGCAGGTCCGGTATATCCAATGACAGATGTAGGTGGTCACTTGGATGCTAATGGTTATCGCTGGTATGGTGAAATGTTGGGTAAAGTATATTACAAAACAAAAATTCTCGGTGAAAACTTCAAACCATTGCAACCAGTTGAACTTTCGCGCGATAATGCAAACCAGAAGAAAGTGATTATCAAATTCTTTGTGCCTAAAATGCCTTTGGTACTCGACGAAAAAACTTTAGCAAAAGTTACCGACTACGGTTTCGAACTATATA
>JBBIID010000491.1:0-2305 GCA_037446675.1 Paludibacter sp. | reverse complement strand
TTTGTTGGTAACTTTTACCCCTTCTTTAGCATTTTCGGAAGCTGCAATTCGTGGTTCGTATGCGGTGTTAATTATTGGAGCAATTTCGTCAAATGAGGTTCAGATAATTTTGGCTGGCGTCGGTATTTGGGTCGTGAATTTTGTGATTCCGATGTTTGCAGGTTCGGTTTTACTCTTCAAAGCGAAAAGGTAATCAATTATTTCAGTTTCTCAACAAAGATAATATAACCGGACATTCCATATCGTGCAATGTCGGCACGAGCTTCTTCAACCGTTTTGTATTGTCCTGTCAGATATTTGTAAATACCATTTTCTTCTACACATTCCACAGGCTGCTTCAATTCATATTTATCCTTGTAATACTTGGGGTTACGATAAGTTCTCAGCGCATCGAGTTGAATGCTGTAATAGGTACCGAGAGCTAATGTGTCGGTTTTTATTTGTTGAGGAAGATTGTTTGCTTTTTGCTTCGCTGCATCAACAGAATATGTTCTAACTTTTTGTATTGAATCCTTATTTTGAGTCTTTGTCTGTGCTATTGGCGTTACTTTTGGCTTTTCAATAGATTCTGTTTTAACAGGTTTTGGTTCAACGGGTTTAGCAACCTGTTTTTTTGTAGTGTCATTTTTTAGTGAATCAGGTTTAGATATTGCAACTGGCACTGGTTTTACAACAATAGGTGCTGCTTTTTTCAATGTGGCCGGATCCACTTCTACGGCAAACGACTCTTTTATACCTAAGCGATTTATTTCTTTACGCGCATCTTCCAACGAACTGAAAGATCCGATATAATATTTGTATGTACTATCTTTTTGAGTATAGAGTACTTCCTGTTTTAAACTATATTTATTTTTGAGCGTAGCCGGGTCGGTGTAGGCATTGGTCATTGCTATTTGTATAGCATAGTTTCGTTTTGGTTCTTTTTCTGCTTGTTTTTGTGCTGTTTTTTCAGTTTTAGTAATAGGAGTAACTTTTGGTTGAGGTTTGGAAACAGGTTTTACTTCTTTCTGAGCAGATTCAGTTTCTTTTGTATCTTCATTTTCGCCTGCCAAACTGCTGAAATTGTACAATTGCGTTCCACCTTCAAATTGAATTCCTCTTTGTTTTTCGTAGAAAGTGAAATCCAAACTGATTGTTTTATTTTGAACAAATTGAATGTCCATTTCGTCATTGTCAATATGGAATTGTTCGCCAAATACATTGTTCACACCAACTTTGAATTTTTCGGCATTAGGCACATTAATCATGTAACTGCCGAAATTGTCGGTCAGCACGGAGTACGTTTCTCCTTTTTCTCCTTTTGCCGTAACCCGAATGCCTCCCAAATCAATTTTTCCTTCGGAACTGTTTGGGTCGCGCACAACAATAATTTTCCCCTTTATTTTGTAGCTTTCGGCCAAAGGAACGTAAAGAGTTCTGGTTTTGTCGTTGTAGTATTTTTGTACCGAGCCGTCGAGGAAATACAGGCTCTCTAGGTTTACTAACGGATTGAAGGATAGGTTGTAATTGTCTTTAGGCAAGTTCTCAAAACTTATCTGTCCGTTGCTGTCCGAAATTAATTCCACTTCCGGAATTTTGCTTTGTTCTTTCGATAATTCTCTGTTTTTCTCAATTTTTACCAATACGTCAGTTACCGGAGGTTCATTGTCCGATTTTTGTCTGTTTCCATCCAAATCGTTGAAAAATACTGTTTTGAAGTTATAATACTTCAAACGCGGTTGCTGAATATTGAATGATTTGGTGATACCAACCATTAGGTTCATATCTTTTGTGCTCATTCTTCCCAAATCTTCGGTGACACGGCTGTTTGAATATACAAATCCGCTGACCGAAAGCATCCAGCCTCCTTTTATAAATTGGTCGTATTTAACATTGTACGATACATTTTCGCGCCCCGAAGGCATGTAGTATGCATAATTGAGATAAGCACTCAATCGAACAGTACGGTTGAAAAAGTAATTTTCGTACGACGGACGCAGTTGAATACTCCGTGACAAAGTTGGCTGTTCATCAATCTGGACGCTTCGATAAAGATCGCTGGTCGTTCCGCTCGAATAATATGCGTTTACTCTCCAATGACTGTCATAATAGCTGATCCCTGCCGAATAATAAATGTTTTTATTCATAGAATAATTGGCGAGCGAAGGATCTTCCGTGTTGTAATAAAACCTGAGATTGCTAACAGTGATGTTTGGCGTTATCGATCGGTAACCGTTTAATTTAAAGGTCGCAGCTCCCCACAATCCCGGTTGATATGTTTTGTATTCCGATTTGTAGCCACTTGCGGGATTTACAAATTGGCGTA
>JBBIID010000490.1:0-2311 GCA_037446675.1 Paludibacter sp. | reverse complement strand
TATTGTTACGCTGATGGAGTGATCCACCCATTTCTGGATTCTTCCCTGCATTTGTACTTTTTTCAACCAATCCACGTCGTTAGCAGTAGCTTTGTAATATGGCGATTTTTCAACAAGTTCATCAACTTCTTCTTTCGTGTAGTGTTTTGTTGTTGAATGATTGTTGGCTTCCATCCACGTTACGAATTTATGGTGGAAAACAATGTATTCTTCCCATGAATCGCCATTCTCGTCAACAAAATCGACGCGAACATTTTTATCGTTCGGGTTTACTTTGCGGCGACGGGTGTATACAGGCATGAAAACAGGTTCAATTCCCGAAGTGGTTTGCGTCATGATACTGGTTGTTCCGGTAGGAGCAATGGTCAGACAGGCGATGTTGCGTCGTCCGTATTTTACCATTTCGTCGTACATTTCCGGATCGGCTTCGCGCAAACGTTGGATATATGGATTTTTTTCTTCTCTTTTTGCATCGTAAACGGTGAAAGCTCCACGTTCTTTTGCCATATTTACCGACGAACGATAAGCCGCCAAAGCCACTGTTTTGTGAACTTCTTCCGAGAAGTTGGTTGCTTCTTCCGTTCCGTAACGAAGTCCCATTGCAGCAAGCATGTCGCCTTCGCCTGTTGTTCCTACACCGGTTCTACGACCTTGCGAAGTTTTAGTTTTTATTTTCTCCCAAAGTTGGAATTCTGTGTTTTTGATTTCATTATCTTCCGGATCGGCTTCGATTTTGTTGATAATTAAATCAATTTTTTCCATTTCCAGATCAATAATGTCATCCATAATGCGTTGAGCTAAACCCACATGTTTTTTGAATAATTCAAAATCGAATGAAGCATTTGGAGTAAATGGATTATTGATATACGAATAAAGATTAATAGCCAACAAGCGGCAGCTGTCGTACGGACACAATGGAATTTCGCCACAAGGGTTGGTTGATACGGTTTTGTATCCTAAGTCAGCATAACAATCAGGAACTGATTCGTTGATGATAGTATCCCAAAAAAGAATGCCAGGTTCGGCTGAGCGCCAAGCGTTATGTACAATTTTTTTCCAAATTGCATTGGCATCAACTTCTTTTTGGTACCAAGGACTTTTCGATTGAGTCGGATATTGCTGTACATATGTTTTATTTTCAATGGCAGCGCGCATGAAATCGTCGTCAATTTTTACAGAAACATTAGCTCCTGTTACTTTTCCCGATTCCATTTTTGCGTCGATAAATGACTCTGAGTCCGGGTGCTTGATTGAAACGCTCAACATTAAAGCTCCACGACGACCGTCCTGAGCAACTTCGCGAGTTGAGTTCGAATATCTTTCCATGAAAGGAACGATACCGGTTGATGTTAAGGCTGAGTTTTTTACAGGAGAACCTTTCGGACGAATGTGCGACAGGTCGTGACCAACTCCTCCACGACGTTTCATGAGTTGTACCTGTTCTTCATCAATTTTGATGATGGCTCCATAAGAGTCGGCTTCTCCATCGAACCCGATTACAAAACAATTGGAAAGCGATGCTACCTGATAGTTATTTCCGATTCCGGTCATAGGACTTCCTTGCGGAACTATGTACCTGAAATCGCGGAATAATTCGAAAAGCTCATTTTCGGTGAGAGGATTTGGATATTTCTTTTCTATTCTGGCAATTTCTTTTGCCAAACGACGGTGCATATCGTCAGGAGTTAATTCATAGGTGTTCCCAAATGAATCCTTAAGAGCATATTTTGTCGCCCATACTTTTGTTGCCAAATCATCACCTTTGAAATACTCGAAAGTAGCTTGACGAATTTCTTCAGGAGTAAATTTTTTTGTTTCCACGATAAAAATTTTTCTAATGTGATTTATATTAATGTTATACGATTGTTGCTTTTTATTGTAAAATCAGACTACAATGTTATATAATTATTCTCAAAAATCCAATATAAATAATTTGTTTTTGAATATAAAAATAAAAAGTTTTCCAAAAATATTTTTAATGTGTTTATTTTCAGCTGTTTGAAAAATATAAAAATGAAAAATATTTTCCAAAATGAATTTTGTAATTTTAGTGTAACAATTATTTAGTGAAATAATTGTTGCTTATAAAACTATGTAAATTTGCTTGCTAAATGACAAAAAGAAAGGAGTTAATGGAAAATTTCGCCATTCTTAACCTGAAATATTTGCGATTCTTTGCCTAGTTGTTGAAGAATAGAATCTAAATGCTCGCGATTAGTATCTGTAATGAAAATCTGACCGAAAGTTTCACCGGAAACAAGTTCAATTATTTTTTTTACCCGTTCGGAATCCAGTTTGTCAAATATATCAT
>JBBIID010000489.1:0-2312 GCA_037446675.1 Paludibacter sp. | reverse complement strand
CTATCCTACCCATTCCTACAATTCCAAGTGTTTTTCCCGAAAGCGATTGTCCCAGATTTTCCAACACTCCCCATTTTAATCCATTGGGGATTCTCATTTTTCGGTCACATTCCGAAATACGGCGGGCAGCCGACAACATTAACCCAAACGCCAGCTCAGCAGTAGGTTCAATAACCGGATCGGGCGTATTGGTAACAACAATTCCACATTTTGCGGCATATTCCACGTCGATATTATTATAGCCTACGCCGTAATTTGCAATAATTTTCACTCTTCCTTTTGCTGCATCAATTACATCTTTGTCTACTTTAAACTGAAAAGTCGGAACAAAAGCATCAAAGTCGGAAATTAGCCTCAAGACTTCATCTTTTGTAAAAATATTGTTCTCAGGAAACACCAACTCAAATTTTTCGTTAAGTTCGCTAAAACCTTCCTTTAATAACTTTGTGGAAGTCAATACCCTCATAATGCGTTAAGATTCGTAATTTCAATGTCTGCATACAAATATAATCAGTTTGCATTAAAGAACAAATAAAAAACAACCATTTTACTTATATCGACTGTAACTTATTTTCAACCAATAATTTGAACTTTTTTCGAAAAAATAAACAATAAATATTCATTTCTTAACAAACAACTTTTATATAAAAAGCGTTAATAAGTCTAGAACTGAAAAGGTCTTATTTTGTAAGATTTATGTGATTTACAAAATACAATATTAATGTAACCCCCAATTAAATGAAAATTCACGAATATCAGTCAAAAGAAATTTTTTCCAATTATTCTGTCCCTGTTACCAATGAAGTATTATGCTATAATGTTGATGAGGTGAAAGCGGCTGTTCAGAAGCTGGGATTGCCCGTGGTGATCAAAGCGCAGGTTCTCACCGGAGGACGTGGCAAAGCAGGAGGAGTAAAACTGGCAAAAACAGCGGAAGCAGCCGTTGAAGCTGCAAACAACATCCTCGGGATGGATATAAAAGGATACACCGTAGAAAAAATACTAGTAGCCCAGGGAGTAAAATTCAATAAAGAATTTTATGTCGGGCTGACGATAGACCGAAACACCAAATCGGTCATTTTTATGGGTAGTAAAGAAGGTGGTGTAGAAATAGAAGAAGTGGCCAAAAAAAATCCTGAAGCCATTTTAAAATTCCCTATTGATCCTGATTTAGGAATGACTCCGTTTATGGCACGAAAAATTGCTTTTGCTCTTTTCGACGATTTTCAGTTGGTAAAACAAGCCAGCGATATCTTCCAGAAACTTTATAAAATCTTTTTAGAAAAAGATGCATCATTGGTGGAAATTAATCCATTGGTTATTACCGACGAAGGAAAAGTAATGGCATTGGACGGAAAAATGAATTTCGATGACAACGCTTTATACCGTCAATCCGACATAGAATTGCTAAACGAACCAACCGAAGACGAGAAAAAAGAATTGGCTGCCAAAGAAAGCGGTTTAACGTATATCAGATTGGATGGTTCGATTGGTTGTATGGTGAACGGAGCCGGACTGGCAATGGCTACAATGGATATTATTAAATATTTTGGTGGAAATCCGGCCAATTTCCTTGACATTGGAGGAAGTTCGAGTCCTCAAAAAGTTATCGATGCGATGACTCTTTTACTTTCCGATAAAAATGTAAAAGTTATTATGATCAACATTTTTGGTGGTATCACCCGCTGCGACGACGTGGCACGCGGATTGATTACAGCACTTGACGAAATGAAGGTTGACATTCCGATTGTGATACGACTTTCGGGAACAAATGCAGAAGAAGGATTGAAGATTATTAGTGAAAGAAACCTTCCGACGGTAAATTCGTTGAGTGAAGCAGCCCAAGAAGCGATCAGACTATGCAAAGCATGTAATTAAAATCACACTTTGCAAACTATTTACATTCTAATATTAAAACCGAAAGAAAATGAGCATACTAGTCAATAAAAACACAAAATTAGTCGTTCAGGGCATT
Source organism: Paludibacter sp. (assembly GCA_037446675.1). GTDB lineage: Bacteria > Bacteroidota > Bacteroidia > Bacteroidales > Paludibacteraceae > Paludibacter. Next base: position 337 of record JBBIID010000489.1, on the reverse strand, counting down.
ACAGGACGAGACGGAAGTTTCCACACAGGAAAAATGAAAGCATATGGCACAAACATCGTTGCTGGTGTTTCGCCCGGTAAAGGAGGACAATTTGTACACGAAATTCCGGTGTTCAACACAGTGGAAGAAGCTGTGAAGAAAACGGGTGCTAACACATCCATCATCATGGTACCGGCTCCGCTGGCCGCCGATGCCATACTCGAAGCTGCCGATGCGGGAATCGAACTTGTAGTTTGTATTTCCGAAGGAGTTCCAACTCTAGACATGATTAAGGCAAATTCATATTTAAAGAAAAAAGGCACAAAACTAATCGGAGCCAATTGTCCGGGACTTATTA
>JBBIID010000488.1:0-2327 GCA_037446675.1 Paludibacter sp. | reverse complement strand
AGAGATGAAAACCCGATCCGGGAACATGTCCGTAAGACCAGTGCACCCAATCAGAGGCTTTTGAACCGGCTTCGTGCCAGATTTGGTATCCGGCAAACGATTTTCCTTTAAACTGATTGGCAGGCAAATTCTTCTGCGCCGGAATCGGTTCCTGATCGGGATTAAAAGCTCCCAAAGCAATTTTTACTTCTTTGATATAATTGTCACTTCCATTAAAACCCATTCTGAAATCGCCGCCACTATTCATCAGATTTGCAAACTTACCATCCGAAATCGTAACAATGGTAGTAACCCAGCCCTGCGTTCCGTTTTTTGATATATCGGCACCAGCATAATTATTTGAAACTCCATTATAATTAAACCACAAGCTATTACTGTTGTTATCGAAATAAGTAATAGAGATCAGAATTTGTCTTGCAGTGGTAGGAACAGCACTTCTATCGCATTTGATATACATAAATTTTCCGGAAGGAATTTTCCGGCACTGAACCTCATTGAACGTGGTTTGCTCTGTATATTGCTCACTCGAAGAAGTGCCCGTTACCAATGTTGCCTGCGAACTGGTAGAATTACTAAAATCTATCCACGCCACCGGAGTAGGAAAATTAATCGTTGCATGGCTGGAAATGGCAGCGATGAAAAAGCAAAAATAAAGTGTCAGTTTTTTCATGTATTTCTATTTTATCAACGATTAACAGTTTCGAAAGACGTATTTTGTATTTTATAGGGTGAAATTAAAATTTCAATTACTTAATATAAACAGTTTTACCCGTTTTAGCCGATTCGCGGGCTGCTTCAAGAATTCGTACCACTGTCACATTGTTTTCCAAAGCGTACAGACCATACGATTTCATTTTTATTTTTCCATTCAACACATCAGCGAAGTACGAGAACGGGTCTTCATATACGTCTACATCTGCCGAAGTAACAACCTTCGATTGATCGGTTGGATGGACAGAGTTTCTTACCTTCATATTTTTATTATCAACCGTAATGATATAGCCCTTATCGCCATATATTTCCATATCTTTCCGGTTGAACGGCCAATTCCAAGAAGCCTGAATAATACATTCAGCCTTCGGATAATTGACAATAATTGTTGCATCATCATCCACCTTCGGATAAATATCCGGCTTGTATTGTTTGGTAACAGCCGTAACCGAAATTGGTTTTTCACCAAGCATCAATCCTGTCATCAGATTAGCGCCATAGCATCCAAAATCAATCAATGCCCCGCCACCATTCTGAACAGGATCAGTCAGCCAATCGAGAAAAACTTTATCGCAACCAATTTCTTTTGGTCCCTGATGCCCATCATGAATAACCACTTTTTTCATTTTACCAACAAAATTGCTATCGTTTACCAACTGAAGCGACTTAGCCGTTGTTGGATACCACGATGTTTCATAATCGGTAAGTAAAAAAATGCCGTACTTATCCGCCAGTTCTTTCATTCGTTCAGCATGTTTCACATTGGTTGCCAAAGGTTTTTCCACCATCACATGAATTTTACGCGGAGCACAAGCTTCAACCACAGCCATGTGTTCGTACACAGAACCAAAAGCAACTACGGCTTCCGGCTTCACTTCATCCAGCATTTTGCTTAAATCGCTATAAATTAACTTTGAATCAAAATGATATTTCTTTGATAATTCCAACGCCAATTCGTGATTGGATTCGTAAACCCCTGAAAGAGCAAAGTCACCCTTATCTTTACGACCAAGAATGAACGAAATGTGCCCGTGAGTTGCACCAGCTACTGCCAACCGTATGGGTTTAGCCGCAACAGGCTGATATGCTGCACATGGCATAATTGCCATGACTACGAAGCATATCAACCAAATTTGTCTTAGAGTTTTCATTTGAAAATGTATTTTGTAACTAACCACCTATTTTTTTATTTTCACTTTCTTTCCGGTATATTCTACGGTTTTATAGCCTGTTTCGGTCAATTTATCACCTACTCCTTGTCCTTCGGAAACAAAAACAATTTTGAATGTTCGTTTTTCGAGCATCCCGGGGAAAACACCCGAGCGTTTGCCTATTGTCAGAGTCTTTTTAGCTTCATTCCATTGCATTGGAATGACAGCATATTGTCCTTTTTCGTAATTGTAATTATCGTTTTCATCTTCGTAAAGCAAAAATTCCGCATTTTTTCCTGCATAAACTCTGATTTCCAAACAATCGGCAGTTTTTTGAGTAGCATATTGCATCGTTTCTCCCATCGGAATAATGGAACCTTCGCGAACATAAAGCGGAAGAATATCTATTGGAGTCGAACGATTGATGTACGCACCACCTTTCACTTTTTCACCCGTCCAGAAATC
>JBBIID010000487.1:1629-2343 GCA_037446675.1 Paludibacter sp. | reverse complement strand
AAAAGAGTTTTTGCAAAACATGCTCAACGGTATCGACAGAATGTATCTTCAGGCAAAGGAAAATCCGTTCGATATCGGCGTTCCCATGATTCAAAGTTCCAACAATCTGGCGGCTGCCTTAGCCACACAATGCCGTTTGTACAGAACGATTACCGGCGACTCCACTTATATGGATATGGAAACAGCGCTTGTCGATTGGCTTTTCGGACGAAACCCGTGGGGAACAAGCATGGTGACCGGATTTCCGCCACACGGTAAAACACCGGAACTACACAATAGTCATTCCGGGAAAGGTGGACTCATAAACGGACCTGTACAAAAAAGCATTTTTGAAAAATTATCGAAAACAAAATTGTCCGATGAGGATGAAAGCGAACGTTTTCAGTCGGAATGGGGAGTTTACAACAACGAGGCAACCGATTTGCTTACCAATCAGCCAACCTTGGATGGCACGGCTTTGCTCACTTATCTTCTCTCGGGAAAACAGAATGATGGAACACCCGGGAAAACATCGGATAAAAACAAGTACGACTTTGGCGGAATTACCCGTACAGACAGTCACGAAAAACAGATTTCACTCGTTTTTGCAGGTCACGAATATGCCGACGGTTACAAGGAAATAAGTAAGACGCTAAAAAAACTGAATATCAAAGCTTCCTTCTTTTTTACGGGTGATTTTTACAGAAACAAGAAATTTTCAAAAATCATAAAAGG
>JBBIID010000487.1:0-1598 GCA_037446675.1 Paludibacter sp. | reverse complement strand
CCGACAAACATTTACTCTACAGTTCGTTTCAGAATCGGGATTCGATGTTTGTGAGCAAAACCTCTTTCCTCAACGACATGAAAGCGAATTTCAAGGCGATGGAGAAATTCGACATCAAGAAAAAAGACACGCCTTTCTTTTTACCTCCTTACGAATGGTACAACGACAGCATTAGTAAATGGTCGGAAGAAGTAGGAATGCACTTGATAAATTACACGCCGGGGACGCTTTCGAACTACGACAATACCACTCCCGAAATGCGGGCGAATTATTTTTCGAGCATCGAAATTTACAATAAAATAGTACAGATAGAATCTAAAGAAGGCCTAAACGGCTATATTCTTTTATTACATTTGGGAAGCGACAAAAAACGCCCGGATAAGTTCTATCCTAGATTGTACTCACTGCTGATCGAACTTTCTAAAGCCGGATACGATTTTGTGGATTTGTATCGTGCCACCGACATAGTGGATAAAAACACTCAGGAACTGGAAAAGACAAAACAAAAAAGGAAGAACTAATCAGTTCTTCCTTTTTAAACTATATTCGGGTGAAAAACGGGGCTCGAACCCGCGACCTTCGGAACCACAATCCGACGCTCTAACCAACTGAGCTATAATCACCGTGTTTTTGCGTGTGCAAAGATAATACAGCATTTGGTTCTGTGCAACTATTTTTTTTGAAAATTGAAGCTAATTTCGCAAAACGGTAACTATCAACATTTAAGAACTGAAATTTATATGAAATATTATATATCAAACCCTGAACTCGACTCGACAATTGCCGAAATAAAGCGAAAAATACGCCTTTCGATGAACGGAATCGTATCCGAACAAATGAAAAACAGTGGTATCGTTTATAAAAATAACTACGGAGTTTCCATTCTTCGCCTAAAAGAAATTGCCGCGGAATATGGAAAAAATCACGATTTGGCGCAACGGCTCTGGGGTCTTGGCATTCGCGAAACAATGATTTTAGCCACACTCATCGAACCGATTGAAAAATTGACGTATGAAGCGACATTAAAATGGATAGAAGAGTTCAATCAAACTGAAATCGTTGAACAAGCCACTATGAATATTCTCTCCAAGCTCGACTTTTTCGACAAATTAGCCATCGAATGCATTGATTCAGAAACAACATGGATGCAAATCACCGGATTTACTCTAGCTGCCCGAATTTTTGCAAAACTTAATTCTGAGGAAATAAATAGTTGCATTGAAAAAGGATTTAGCCTGTCAGACACCGAAAATCTTCCGCTATACAAATCGATTGCACTTTGCTTAAGTCGCTTTTGCCGTAGAGACAAGGAAACAGCACTTTTCATATTGCAAAAGTTGGAAAATTTTCCAGAAAGCGCAAGCCGTTCGCAGCAACATATTTCAACAGAAGTAAAGCAGGAAATATTATTTTTGGAAATTTTATAGCATTAAATACTGTAAATGTTGTATTTTTGTTGGTCAGTTTAAATCAAAATGAAAGAAGAAGTTTCATACGAAGACGTAAAAGATATATTTACTGAATATTTGCGCAAGCATCATCACCGTAAAACGCCGGAGCGATATGCCATATTGCATCAGATATATTCGTATGAGGGA
>JBBIID010000486.1:0-2350 GCA_037446675.1 Paludibacter sp. | reverse complement strand
CCCGAGCCAATGTAGCCGCTTTTATATTGAGCCAACTCGAAGAAAAAACCTATGAGAACAAAAATGTATGGGTTTATGAATAAACGAAATACCCCATACACTTTCTTCAAAAAAAGTACGCTTTACTTTTTGTTTGTTTTATATTCTGCCACAGGCTCGGCAGCCATATACATTTCCGGTTCTTTTTCGGCTTTCTCCTCGCCCCAGACTTTTGCAATCCTGTCTTTTATCTTTTGCTCAAATATTTGAATCAGTTGTTTGTTGGCATTGACCAGTTCTTGTTCTTTTTCTATTTGAGAAACAATTTGAGTTTGGATTGTTAGTGAAGGAACTGGAACTTGTAATTGTTTTAACTTTACAATGGTAAGCGCTTTATATGCTGCACCTGCAGATAAAATATGAATTTGATTTGGAATAAATATATCTAAAGCAAATTTTAGAAAATGTGAATCAACACCTTTAAAATTTTTAATCCAAATTAGATTACCATCTTTAAAATAAAACGGCTTATCGTGATTAACAATCCATGAGATCCCCAAAGTTCCTACTGCTGTGATCAAAATATCGCCTTGCTTTGGAGTTGAAAAATTATTTTTTATTTCATTATACCTATATTCCGAAATATAAAGTTCTAAACTTGGCTGTTTTCCTGATGAAAGTTCAACAATTTCTTTTGTTCTATAAAATGGAACACCTAAGTCGACGTATTCTTCCATAAATATTCTTTTACTTGATGTTATTTCACAAACCTCTCCCAACTCCACCATTTCCCACTCCGGGTCAATATCAATTTTGGGTTTGTAGTTTTCCACAACCATTTTGGCACCATCAATTATTTTCTGGTAACCTTCTATTTCGGCAACTATTTCTTCCTGAACGGATAAAGGAGGAAGAGGGATTTGGATTTGCTTTAAAGCATTACCATTAAATTGTGGCTGTCCGCCTCCTGTAACCAAATTATTTGCTTGATTCCAATAAATATCTGATTGAGAAAAAGCCCAATAATACTTTGGTAAAATTTTATTCAAATTAAATTTTATTCGAATTAAAAACGAAGCAAAAACTGCACGTTCATCACTTTCATAAATTAAAGTCTTGCCAAAAGTAGCTCCAGTTCTTGCAACAAGAATATCATTTTTGTTAACTAAATATCTTTCAGATTCTTTAGACGTTGAAATGAACTTTGGAGAATCTGATTTTAATTTGCCAAATTCGTTGATATCAGTAATTCTAATAAAACGGGCATCTCCATTATCTTTTGCAGTATCAGTGAAGCCATACTCAATCTCAGCAATATCTGACAAGTTTACTATTTTTACTTTTAGCGATTTGAAATGATCAAAGTTTTTATATTTGTCTCCACTCAAATTATAATCCCCATTTTCGCCAACTTTTGATTTTAAAACTTTATGAGCAATCGGATCTTCGGTAAATTCGCCTTGCTTAAAATTATTTATCACACGAATGGCTTCGTTCAACTGTCCACCTTTTACAAAAGTTCGCTGTGCACCCAAATTGTAACCATCGTTATCAATTTTTACAAAAAGAATTTCGTCGCGCGTTTTTGCCAACTTTTTATCCAGCAGCAGAATAGAAGTTTTTACGCCACTGTAAGGGTTAAATACTCCGGCAGGCAAACTTACTACTGCGTACAGGTAATTCTCCACCAGCATTTTGCGCAATTCCTTGTACGCCTTTCCGCTCTGGAAAATAACGCCTTCGGGTACAATAATGCCTGCGCGTCCGTTAGTATTCAGGTGTTCGGCAATATAGTCGACAAACAACACCTCGGAGCGGTTGGACTGAACGCTAAATCGTTTGTGCGGACGAATACCGCCTTTCGGGCTCATAAACGGCGGGTTGGCAAGTATAACATCGAAAGTTTCGTCCCAACGGTCTTCGCTGCTCAAACTGTCGTATTCAAATATATTCGGGTCAGGGAAACCGTGTAAATAAAGGTTGACCAGGCTCAATCGCACCATATCGGGCGAAATATCGTAACCCGAAAAATTGGTAATCAGTTGTTTTCGATCGTCGGGAGTCAGCTTGTCGCCCAGGTTGTTGAAAGGTTTATCGTCGATCTGATTGTACGAGTAAATATTCAGATCGTCAACATTTGCCGACGAATGTTTCAGCAAAATATGTTTGTAGGCCGAAATTGGAAATCCCGCCGTTCCGCAAGCGGGATCGAGAATTGTATCGCTTTTTTGAGGATCGACTACCGCAACCAGAAAATCGATAATATGCCGTGGCGTACGAAATTGTCCCGCATCGCCCTGCGAACCCATAATGGAAAGCAAATACTCGAAAGCATCACCTAGCTTTTCGCTGTGCGTATATTCGAAGCCAC
>JBBIID010000485.1:0-2355 GCA_037446675.1 Paludibacter sp. | reverse complement strand
ACAGTCGAAGCCGTACGCCTTATGGGTTGCAAGATCATGTATACCGGCGCATGTAGGGTTACTCGCCCGATGCCGGGGGGTAGATTGCTAGAGGCAAATGGAGACATTTGTTCGAGATAAATGACAAACGCTTTGCTTTGGCAAAGTACAGAACCCGGCTTACAGGCCTGCTATCTTTTTTCCTTCATTATAACGTAAGAAAATCTATAACTATGTCGAAACTTGTAGCATTTTTTGAGCGTGTCTTTAAATTTATACGCTACGATATATGGCAAATTACCGAACACGAGTTATCGCGTTCGCGCCGCTTCACCTACCGAATTGTAAAAACACTGATTCTTGCCACCAGGGGTTTTATCGAAGATAAATTAAATATCAGAGCGTCGGCTCTCACCTACTCTATTCTTTTTGCAATCGTACCGTTAGTTGCTTTGGTTGTAGCTATTGCGCGCGGCTTTGGAGTGGAAACATTTATAGAGGACTCGTTACAAGGTTCGTACATTGCGAAGATAGGAATGGTTCCTAAAGTAATGGAATTTGTTCAGAAGTATCTTGAAAGCACGCAGGGCGGACTTTTTATTGGAATTGGCCTTGCCGTTTTATTTTGGTCGGTTATGAATTTCTTCATGCAGGTGGAAAGTGCATTCAACAACATCTGGCAGGTAAAAAAATCGCGTTCTCCCATTCGTCAATTTACTACTTATTTTTCCACAATACTTATTATTCCTTTATTCATAGTACTTTCGAGCGGTTTCTCGATCTTTGTAAGTTCCTCGCTGTCTCAATCGTATGTGTATCATGTATTAACTCCGTTTCTACGTTTTGGAGTCAAACTAATTCCGTATTTGCTCAACTGGCTGGTTTTCACCATTATGTACATAGTAATCCCCAATACGAGAGTTCGTTTTTTCAATGCTTTGTTTGCAGGAATTGTCGCGGGCTCGGCTTTTCAATTGTTTCAAATGTTGTATATTAACGGTCAAGTTTATCTTTCGAGATACAATGTAGTATATGGAAGTTTTGCCGCCATCCCGCTCCTTTTGCTGTGGCTGCAAATTTCTTGTTTAATTGTTCTTTTGGGTGCCGAAATATCTTTTGCATCGCAAAATATTAAAAATTACGACTACGAGGTAGATACAAAAAAAATCAGCACCCGATACAAAAATTTTCTGACACTATTTATTACCCATTTCATAGTGAAACGTTTTGAAAATCAACAACCGCCACTGTCGTCGGAAAAAATTGCAGAAATCAATAAATTACCAACCCGATTGGTGAATCAAATCACCACAAAATTAGTCGACGCTGGAATTCTTATCGAAGTGTTTTACGATGCTACAAAACTAAAAAGCTATTTACCGGCTATCGATATTAATCAGTTAACACTAAAAGTATTAAACACAAGACTGGAAACACTCGGTTCAGAGTTGTTTCTTACTTCGGAAAATAAACAACTCGATGAATTTTGGAAAAAAACATTGAAAATAAGAGAAGAAATGGAAAAGCCGACCGATAATTTGTTGATTAAAGATATGTAAACAAAAAAGGCTGTTCGAATTAATATCAAACAGCCTTTTAAATATAATGCTAACTGATTATTTTTTCACTTCGGCTTTCTTTGCTCCATCTTTTTTGCAACATGCTTTTTCTTCAGTTGCTTTTTTGCAACAAGTTGCATCCGATTTTTTCTCACAACATTTAGCATCTGCTTTTTTATCGCATTTAGCATCAGCCTTTTTGTCACATTTCACTTCTGTTTTAGCTTTTTCTTCTGGAGCTTTTGTAGCTGCCGAAGTAGCTGTTACAGCGAAGAACATCGCTACAAGCGATAAAATGGCAATTCTCTTTTTCATTTTTTATTGACTTTAAATTATTGATTTATTGATAATTCTATCTGATATTTTTGCAAAGATAGAAAGGTTACGACAATCTCCAAAAAATAAATTAAGTATTTGATTTTTTTAATAATTTAAAAATTATATTTTCTAAAAATCAACAACTCATCTCGCCAGCGTTTTTCATCGCCGACAAAATATTATAAGCTCCCTTCAACACAATTTTCACTGAATTAATGTCGAAATTGAGCGGAAGTTTCACTTCTGTCATTTTATTATTGGATACTCCTTTCACGATTTCAACCATTTTATATTCGGTAAATGGTCTTCCGTTCTCGGTTTTGCTTCGTTCCACAACAAAAATATAATCTTTGTCGTCGAAACTTACGATTGCATCATCGGGCAATGCCGTTAATTCGTTTGTAGACGTAGCAATATCCGCTTTTACATACATCCCCGGCATAATATTCTTGCACGAACTCGAGATTGTTGCGTAAACTTTGTAAGTATTGTCTTCGCT
>JBBIID010000484.1:0-2363 GCA_037446675.1 Paludibacter sp. | reverse complement strand
CCGGAAGATGACAATATAAATATTCTATTTAAAGATGGAAGCATTAAGGATATTGCCGATGCCTCCGATATGTTGAATATTAATGTATTGACTAAGAAGGTTGAAAAACATTATTTTTGTTACATGCGTTTGTGATTTGGATTTCAAACTTGTTTCTATTCTTAAAATATAAAAAATAGAGAAAACGTACAGCCCTTTGTTAATTGGTTGAATGTTTATAATTGATAATTGGAATTTCTTTAGTACTTTTGCAACCAAATTTTTTTATATGGAGTTTACAGCTCAACAAATTGCGGATTTTTTAGGAGGTGAAGTTCAGGGTGATGCATCGGTGAAGGTGAGTAACTTTTCTAAAATTGAGGATGGGAAACCGGGTACGCTTAGTTTTCTTTCGAATCCGAAATACAGTCAGTACATTTACGAAAGTAAAGCAAGTATTGTTCTCGTAAACAATGATTTTGTTGCAGAGAAAAGCATAAACGCTACTTTAATACGTGTGAAAGATGCTTACGGTTCTTTGGCAAAGTTGATGACATTGGTTGATCAGTCAAAAAACAAGAAAGTGGGAATTTCCTCACTAGCATTTATATCCGATTCGGCTAAAGTGGGAGAGAATTGTTTTATTGCTCCGTTTGTGTACATTGGCGAAAATGTAGAGATTGGCGACAATTCGTCTATTTATTCGAATAGCAACATTGAGGACGGTGCAAAAATAGGCAGTGGCACAAAATTATATTCAGGAGTAACTGTTTATAATGGTTGTGTTATCGGGAATAATTGTACATTACATTCGGGTTCGGTAATCGGCTCGGATGGCTTTGGTTTTGCTCCCAATGCGAGCGGTTCGTACGACAAAATTCCGCAAATGGGAAATGTTGTGCTGGAAGATGATGTAGAAATCGGAGCCAATACAATAGTTGATCGTGCTACGTTAGGAAGCACAATTATTCGTAAAGGAGTAAAAATTGATAATCTCGTTCAGATTGCTCATAACGTTGAGGTTGGAGAAAATACGGTAATTGCTGCTCAAACAGGAATTTCTGGTTCAACTAAATTAGGAAAAAGATGCATTTTGGCGGGTCAGGTAGGAGTTGCCGGGCATTTGCATATTGCTGATGGAACAATTTTTGGCGCACAAACAGGAGTTCCAAACTCGGTGAAAACGCCAAACCAAACATTACAAGGTTATCCAGCAATACCAATAATGGCTTTTCATAAATCTGCTATCGTACATAAGAATCTGCCCGAATTGCAGAAACTGATTTATTCGATGCAGAAAAAAATTGAAGAGTTAGAGAAGAAAATAAAATAATCATTATATAACAATTACAACCCGAAAAAATCAGATACGATTCGGGTTGTTGGCTTTTAGAATGTCGAAACAAAATACTATTAAGCACTCCTTTACAGCAGTTGGAAAAGGATTGCATTCCGGACTCGAAATAAAACTAAATTTTCTACCGGCTCCTGAAAATCATGGAATAAAGATTAAACGTGTCGATTTGCCGGAACAACCGGAAATGGACGCTTTAGCTGAATATGTTACCGAAACAACGCGTGGTACTGTTCTGAAAAAAGGTGAAATGCAGGTAAGTACTGTTGAGCATGCATTATCGGCTCTTTACGCTTTGGGCATAGATAACTGTTTGCTGGAAGTGGATGCTCCCGAATTTCCGATACTCGATGGAAGTGCAAAGTATTACGTTGAGCAAATTCAACAAATAGGAATTGAGGAACAGGAGGCCGAAAAAGATTATTATATCGTTCGCAAAAAAATAGAATATACCATTCCCGAAACCGGAGCAAAAATAACCATTCTGCCCGATGATACTTTTAGTGTCGATGTTCATATTGGTTTTGATTCCTGTGTTTTGAATAATCAGTTCGCAAGTCTTTCTTTGCTGGACGATTTTGCAAAAGATATAGCTTCTGCCCGCACCTTTGTTTTTGTTCACGAAATTGAGTTTTTAGCGAAGCTGAATTTGATTAAAGGTGGTGATCTTAAAAACGCGGTTGTTATCTACGACAAAGAAGTTTCGCAGGAATCTTTTGATAAACTGGCCGATTTGATGGCACAACCTTATCAGGATGCAAAAAAACTAGGTTATTTAAATGGTGGTGTAAAATTCCCGAACGAACCGGCTCGTCATAAATTACTGGATGTTATCGGCGACTTATCGTTGATCGGAAAACCGTTGAAAGCAAAAGTGATTGCGACTTATCCGGGACATAAAATTAATACAGACGTTGCGAAGTTGATTCGCAAGGAATTGAAAAAACAGGAATTACAAGCCCCTGTTTACGATAGCAATCTGACTCCTGTTTTGGATATAAATGCTATCCGTAAGCTTCTCCCCCATCGT
>JBBIID010000483.1:0-2366 GCA_037446675.1 Paludibacter sp. | reverse complement strand
ATGTGCCCATGTATTGCGGTATCACAGCCGTTCCTGATTGTTACCGCGAAGACAACGGCAGCCTTCTTGAATATTCTTCCACTTCCGCGTTTTGGATTTTCAACTGGGTGGCAAACTATGCTTACAGCAAATATTCATACATGTACCCGGACATTAAAAAAGTGCAATCGCAATGGGAATCGAATTTTAACTCGTTGGTTCCGGCAATGGACAAAGTGGCAATAGGAATGAGTGAGAACGATGCAAGAACATTCCTTACAAGTTTCAGTTGTTCGCAGGCGGAAACTTCTACCGCTGCATGGAAAAAGCTTGGGGAATATTTGCTCGTAAAATACATGGATGGAAATATTAAAAAAGAAAAAGATGGCAAATTCGTTCAAAACGAATTTAAAATTCCACCAAGCATTTTAAGACCCGGCTATCCTGAAGAATTTTTGCGAAAAATGGCAGCAGAAAATCCGGGCTTGAGAATGAAAACGAAAGAAGAAATGGATAACAGAAAATAATTTGTGAACAAAAGCAAATAAAATTGATTATAATTCCATGAGGTTATCGCATTTATATAAGGAGTTTTTCGAAAGTGAAAAATCAAGCGGCATTGTACTTGTGCTGGTCACAGTACTTTCGCTTGTGCTTGCCAACACCGGTTGGCAAACGCCTTATGTGAATTTCTGGGAAACCGATCTGGGCGGGCATTCGCTATCACATTGGATTAACGATGGGTTGATGACAATTTTCTTTCTGCTGATTGGTTTAGAGTTGGAAAGAGAGATTTATGTTGGCGAACTGTCAAACATAAAAAAAGCGTCCTTGCCTATTCTGGGTGCTATTGGCGGAATGCTTGTTCCGGTAGTTATTTATTTTCTCGTAAACTTGAATGGCGATTCTTTTAATGGAGCCGGAATCCCGATGGCTACCGATATTGCTTTTGCAATTGGTATTTTGTCGCTTTTAGGAAGTAAAGTTCCGGCCTCGTTGAAAGTTTTCCTAACAGCATTAGCAGTTATCGACGATTTGGGAGCCATCATCGTTATTTCAATATTTTATACTTCCGAAATTGCATTCAGTAATCTGCTGATTGTTTTCGCCATCTATGCGTTTCTGATTGTACTTAATCGACTGAAAGTCTACAACTTTATTCCATACATTTTGGGTGGAATTGTAATGTGGTATTTTATGTTGCATTCCGGCGTACATGCCACCATTACGGGCGTGCTTCTTGCTTTCGTAATTCCGTTTGGTAATGGTCGGGAAAATTCGCCATCGCACACTCTTCAACATTTCCTACACAAACCTGTAGCATTTTTAATTCTTCCTATTTTTGCGTTGGCAAACACTGCCATTCAAATTGGTTCCGGCTGGCAAAACGGCCTACTTGAATCGAACAGTTTGGGAATCATGGCCGGACTTATCTTTGGAAAACCGATAGGAATTATTCTGTTTTCGTTTATTGGAGTGAAAACAGGAATGTCGAAGCTGCCTTCCGACCTTAAATGGAGCAATATTATCGGTACAGGATTTTTGGGCGGAATTGGGTTTACCATGTCCATTTTTATTACCATGCTTGCTTTTGATAGCCACGCAATGGCTAACAATTCAAAAATTGCTATCCTTCTTGCCTCGTTTATCGCCGGAACTATCGGGTTGATATGGCTTAATTTCTCTTTCAGAACAAAAAAAGCAATCAAAAAGTAATTTTCTTCAAAATCATTTGCTTTTCGCACCACAAATTACAAAACCATTTCAAACTTTACAATTTGCTTGATTGTTTTATCGAATAAAGGTAATTAGTTAATCAAATGGTATTGTTATGAAGATTGTTGTATTTGGGGCAAACGGAAGAACGGGCTTGAATATCGTGAAACAAGCACTGGAAAAAGGATACACTGTGGTAGGATTTGTAAGGAGACCCGGCTCGCTTACGATTGATCATCCCAATTTAAAAATTGCTGTCGGAAATTTGAACGAAAAACTAAAAATAGCCGATCTGATTTCCGATGCTGATGCTTGCATATCTGCTTTGGGAAGCGATTCATTGCAAAAAAGTTCCGCAAAATTCACGAGTGGCATTAGCAACATTGTGGACATTATGGAGCAGGAAAAAGTAAACCGACTGATTTACATTTCGAGTATTGGTGCCGGCGAAAGCCAATATATGATTCCGCAGCCCATGCGGTTTTTTATTACCCGATTCTTGCTGAAAGTTCCACTTGCCGACCACAACACCAACGAAGAAAAAATCAGACACAGCAACCTGAAATGGACAATCGTTCGTCCGGCAAGCCTGATGGATGGGCCAATACTAAGAGCTGTAAAATCGGGTACAGAAATAGTAAAACTAAAAGGAAACCCTCTTATTACACGAG
>JBBIID010000482.1:0-2366 GCA_037446675.1 Paludibacter sp. | reverse complement strand
ACGAATGCGATCTCCAATTACTTCAACTTTAAAATCGTACCATTCGAACACCTTCGGTTTGAAATCCAAAGCTGCAATACCTAAGAATTCATCCGTTGCCATATAACCCAATCGGTAAAGCACAAGATCATTTTGCAGACCGCCTTTTAATCCCACAACGTAACGATCGAAACGATTGGCGGCATGAAATCCAAACCAGATTTGGACTTGCTCCGCGTCTTTCGACGCACGAGCCCTGAAAGTAAAACGATAATTTTTCAGCTTATTGTCGCCAAAGCAGGCATAAGCATCTTTTGATTTAAAAACGCCATTTTCGATCCTACAGTTTCCCAGACCTACTGTTGTCAACGTTTGTGCTGAAGTATCAAAATTATTAAAGAATAATGCATTCGAATATGAATTGAAAGCCAGAAAAAAAGAAATGAAAATAAGGAGAATTGTTCGCATTGGTGGTTATTTTATGGTGTTATTAGAATTTTATGATCTCACTTTGGGGTTCTTTGGATTCAATTTACCGATCAATTCATTACAAAAATCTCTATATCAAATCCTTTGTAAAAAAAGCGACCTAGAATAAACTCCTTACAAAATTATGGTTATGAGTTAATGAATAAATTAATTCTTCGCTTAACGATTCTGTTTTGAAATAGTATTTTCGAAATTTTAGTAAACCATAATATCTTAATTGATACTACGAACAAACCTATTGCCTTTTATTTATTTTAATGAATACCTAAGATTCCTTTTGGGCATAATTATTCTCTAACGAAGTTTGAACATCACAAATACAATTTATATAATCAATCACCACCTGATTCCAGCATTTCATATTCATTTAAATATGGAACTTTAATCAATATGTGAATATACACTCCACAACAAAAGAGCTATCAGCAAGGCTTTAGCCCACTAGCACGAGCAACTTAACAAGAGAATTAAAGAAACACATAATTAAAAAAATGCAGTTTTAATTTATCATTAATTGGATTATTATCATTTATATTAATTCTACGCCAATAAATTTGCCGCGTCTTCAAAAAAAGACAAGAAATAATTCAAATCAAAAATCTAATAGCATGATGAAAACAAAATTCAAGTTTCTATTGACTTTTTCGCTGATGCTGTTTTTAGTGTTTCAACCTATTTTATCACAGGAGACACAATTCAAAGTATCAGGTATTGTTATCGATGAAAGGGGTGAACCGGTTATTGGGGCAAGTATTACTTCCGACAAATCAAGTGGAGGTACTGTAACCAACTTAGACGGCAAGTTTGAAATAAACGCAACCTCATCAACCACATTAAAAATCAGTTTCATAGGATTCAAAAGTCAAGATGTAAAAGTGGGAACCAAACGTGTATTAAATATCACATTACACGAAGATGCCAGAGTTCTTGACGAATTAGTCGTAACTGCAATGGGCATTACGCGCGATTCCAAAGCGCTTTCGTATGCTCGACAATCGGTAAGCACAGAGGGGATGACCGAAACTCGTGATGCCAATTTATTGAATATGCTTGCCGGCAAAGTTGCTGGTGTACAACTTATTTCCGGTGGAGGTCCACTCAGTTCAACCCGCGTAGTTATCCGTGGAAATAACTCACTCACAGGAAATAATCAACCGTTATACGTTGTAGATGGCGTTCCTATTTTCAACGAAATGGGTGAGAGCGGTGACTTAGATTACGGTAATGCGGCCAACAACATCAATCCTGACGACATTGAGAGTATGGAGGTTTTGAAGGGTGCCAATGCATCAGCTCTCTACGGTTCGAATGCCGCAAATGGAGTTATTCTTATCACCACAAAGAAAGGCTCGAAGAAAAATGGAATTGGAATTTCGTATGGTTACAACATGGTTTTCAGCTCATTAAATCAGTACCCTACATATCAGAACATCTATGGAGCCGGAAGTTATGGGCGATTTTACAAAACCAATTATTATAATGTAGACGGAAGAATACCATATAATCCTGCAAATCCTTACGGCATTTATGATATAAACATCGCAGCACCAAACCAGCGTTCTTTTGGGTTTCCTATGTTAGGATTTGATATATTAGGACGAAACGGTGAAATGCGTTCTTACTCACCTTCTCCAGAAACAATCAGTGATTTATATAAAACAGGCGTTTCTCTCACAAACAGTTTCTCCATTGATAAAGTGACTGATAAAACATCGGTTCGTTTTTCATACACTAATATCCACTCGGATGATATATTGAAAAATTTCAATTTACTCGATCGACACAATTTCACTCTTCGTTCCACAGCTAAATTGACGGACTATTTTGATATTGATGCCAATGTTCGCTACAGTACCGAAAATGTAAAAAACAGAGGATATCGCAATGCTTCCGATCGA
>JBBIID010000481.1:1379-2369 GCA_037446675.1 Paludibacter sp. | reverse complement strand
TCTACATCGGCTGCGTCGAATAAATTTGTTTGAGCTTTAGTCATGCCTGCTGTGGCTAAAAAAATGAATGCTGTAGTAATAGTAATTAGTCTTTTCATCTTATTTATATTTTAATTGTTTTATTATTAATTATTCAACCCATTCCGGATTTTGGTCTATTTCCTGATATCGAATCTCATCCCAAGGTATTGGGTAGTAATACTGAATATCTCTGTACAAACGTACTCTTGATGGATATTTATCTAAATTACTTATAGTGTAAGAAGTTGGCCGCCCATCTTCTTTTACAATTTTCATGGCTTTTACAGGGTTTGTTGCACCACTCATTTTTTGTGAAGCAATGTTGTAACGGAGCAAATCCCAATAAGTAGTTTCTTCAAATGCCATTTCCACACGGCGTTCATTTAAAATTATGTCCCAAGTGATATCTTCTAAATCGTACATATGAGCACGCCGACGAACCTGATTGATCTTATCTAAGGCATCGAAGGGTCGACCTTGTTTGTAGTCTATCTCGGCATAGTCGAGTAGTACTTCGGCATATCGCCAAATGATATAGTTTTGGTTACTTGCAGTTGTTTCATTATTGTCGATAGGTTGTGTCTCGTTCACAAATTTACCTAAATAATAACCTGTTTTAGAAACAGCAGATGTCACCGATTCGCTATAAGGTGTTAGATCGGCACCCGGTTTCTCAACTCCATTTACTTTGTTGTAATGTATTTCCATTACATGTCCACGATAAATACAACTGTCGTACAATATGTTAGCGTAAAATCGATAGTCACGATTTTTATATGGCATTTGAGGATCGTATATTGTTCCTTTTTGCATACCATACTCATCCACATGATTTTGAGTTGGGGTATATGCAGCTGTTGTTCCTCCAAAATATGGCGAAGAAGATTCCCGGTCTAATTTATGTCCAAATCCGGTGCTATAGTTCCCATCATTCGAATGCTGAACTTCCAAAATGGATTCCTGATTGTT
>JBBIID010000481.1:0-1295 GCA_037446675.1 Paludibacter sp. | reverse complement strand
ATTCGACGTAGGCTAATCGTGCTTTTTCAAGCATCTCCATTGATCTGTCGTCAGTGAATCCGAGGTAGGATTTTGATTGGTTTTGAAAGTGTTCGCCAGCGGCCCAAAAATAGGTTTTAGCTTTAAGCATCAATGCTGCTCCTTCAGTTATTCGTCCCTTATCCTCAGCTGTATAAGTAATATTCTTTAAGTATGATTGAGATAAATTAGCTTCAGTAGTAATAAAATCGACCATTTCCTCATAAGAAGCTCTTGGAGATTTTTTTTGTTTAACTAAAGGATCGTAAACTTCTGTAGCAAGAATAACTCCACCAAATTGCCGCCATAGCAAGTAATGATAATATCCTTTAAAAAAATGTGCTTCGCCGAGCACCCGTTTTTTTAAATTTGTATCTGGTATTTCGTCTTCGTGTTCCAATAGTAAATTTATGGAGCGTAGTTGTTCGTAATATGAGTTCCACAACGAAAGTGCTCTGCGTTTTATCTCAGTTACATCGCTTTTTAAAATATCTCCGTAAGCCGCAGAATACCATTCGGATTTGCTTACAGCAATCTGGTCGCCGTACCATGGTAAATATTCCCTCCCCAAACCTCTGATAAAAGCATTTGTAGGCATATAAATACTAAAACCATTACTCATATTACGATACCATTTCAATTCATATCCATCTATTAATTGCTGGTCGGTCCAGATCATATCTTCCGGAAGTTTATTTAAAGCGTAGTCGTCGAAAATGGACTCACATGATGTCAATCCCAACATAAAGCTGGATAGGATAAGGACAATATTTCTTTTCAATTTCATCAATTCCATGTTTTAATAATTAAAAACCAATACTTAATGAGGCTCCATAACTTTTTTGTATCGGATAGCCTCTTAATGACTCTGGGTCAATTCCGTTGAGTGTTGAAAGTGTAAATAAATTGCTACCTTGGATAGCTATGTTTGCTGAGGATATTTTTAAATCACTCAGAAAATGGCTTGGAATATTATAGCCTATATTTAAAGATCGTAGACGAATAAAATCGCATTCTTCTATCCAAAAAGTTGATGCTTTACGATTATTGCTGTTTACTGTGGTGAACTGGACTTTTGGATATTTTGCATTTGGGTTCTCCTCCGACCAAGAATTGTCTCTGTGATAAGTTTGATATTTAGGTAAACTACTATTGTAAAGTGAGTAGATTTCATTTAATTGTTGTTTGTAACCAGTCACCCCTTGAAAAACTGCATTTATATAAAAGCCTTTATAACTTGCACCAGTTTTTAAAGAGAACGAAAAGTCAGGGTAAGA
>JBBIID010000480.1:0-2385 GCA_037446675.1 Paludibacter sp. | reverse complement strand
TTGCCACTGCAACTCCGCTAAGCACTCCAACAATGATACAAGTGCTCGCCGAACCCGAAGCGGACAGTTTGTCATTAACGGAAGCAATTTCATTTCCGAATATTAATGCGGTGGACAAAAGCAGCACTACTATTACGATAAAAATAAAAAATCATAAAGGATTCTTCGACAGACGAATTGCAGCCTATGTTTTTCCTGCTGAAACGGGATACTCACTGGCATTCTTTGGCAATCAGGATGTATTTATTAATGAAGGAGAAGAACAGACTCTCACTTTCACAAACAGTATCGATCTTGAGCCCGGAAATTATCGAATGATAGTGTATGCCATACAGGAAGATGAAACCTATTTAAAGATTCAACCGTATGAATATTCAGTTATTCCATTTACATTGGTTGATAATGTTTCTACCGAAACACAAATAAACACAGACGATAAATTCAGCCTATTCCCAAATCCGGCAACTGATAAACTGAACATTCGAAGTGGCGAAAAAATTCTTTCGACAAAAATATTTGATCTGTTGGGCAAACAAATGCCTACTCCAACAATTGAAAACAACGCTATTTCAGTACAGCATCTGCCCAGTGGCACATACTTTATTAAAATAGAATCGGAGAAGGACACAAAAATGCTGAAATTTATTAAGAAGTGATTCTAACTGAAAAGAAATAACTGCAATGAATTGACTATATACATTGCAGTTATTTTCATACAACAGTAATCAATACATTTCCTATTTTTTGTCCGGTCTCAACATATTTATAAGCTTCAACAATCTGATCCAATTTGAATTCTCTATCTATTAACGGATTAAACTCACCTTTTTCCACAAGATCTTTCAAAAAGAGAAGGTCATCTTTCGAAACGTGAGGCATCAGAAATAAAACTCTTTTTTGCCCTAAAATTGGCGTGAAAAGTGCCAGAAATATATTCTCTGCGTTTTTGCCCAATTCAGTAGAAATATAAATTCCTTTTTCTTTCAGTAAAGGTTTGCATTTCCCGTACGAACTTTTTCCTACCGCATCAAAAATAAAGTCATACTTTTCATCCGTTTTTGTAAAGTCCTCCAGCAGATAATCAACAACTTTGTTTGCTCCCATTGCCTTTACGTTTTCGACATTAGGAGTCGCACAAACGGCTGTTACATTTGCTCCGAAAGACAGACACAATTGAACCGCAGCAGAACCAATCGCTCCCGTTGCTCCGTTCACCAATACTTTATCGTCTGCTTTCACGTTGGCAGCCCGAATATCCGACAAAGCATAGTGACCTCCTTCGGAAATGCAAGCCACGGTTTTAAAAGATAATTCCGGTGGCATCAGTACTATATTATCATTTTCGGAAATAGCAAGATATTCGGCGTGAGCACCAAAAGTAACATCGTTATATCCAAATACCTTGTCGCCGACTTTAAATAGACGAACTTTATCACCAACCGCTTCCACCACTCCGGCAAACTCATTTCCAAGCGTTTCGAATTTTGGTTTGAATAATCCGCTAAAAAAGCGACTAATAAAATACTCTGCACTCCGAAAACCACAATCGGTTCGGTTTACAGTAGCAACATGTACTATCACTAATACTTCATCTTGCTTTGGTAACGGCTTTTCCACTTCCGTAACCGATACAGCTTCTGGTGGTCCATAAATCTTGTTTATAGCTGCTTTCAATATTTCAGGTTTTAGAATGATTATTTTTTTAATAAAACACGACAATAACTCGATAAGTTCTTCAAACCAACAGTTAATATTTATACACAAAGATACACTTATTTGCAATTTTTCTATTTATTTAAAAAATTTTATTACATTTGCGAACAGCCTATGTTTCAATCACTAACTACTTTAAAACAATACTGTTATGAAAAAACTAATCTTTTTGTCATTTTGTATCGGTTGCTTACTTAACATCAAAGCATCCGATGTTATCCCCAATGGAAATTTTGAAAACTGGAGCTTCACCAGCTACAGCACGCCCAACAATTACCCTTATTCATCGAACCTGCAAGCCTACTTCGAAGACGAACTTTTTAATTTAGAAAAAACAACTGAAGCGTACCATGGGCAGCATGCTGTAAAACTGTCCACTATTTCGACTGATTTCGGCCCTTACATGTGCTATTTTATCAACACCGATCCCGGCGAAGGCGACATTGACACATGGAAAAACGGATTTGAATATATCCAGAAACCGACAGGCATCAGAGGGTATTATAAATACAACGTGGAAACTGCCGATTCCGCAATGATAATGGTCGTATTCCGCAAAGATGGCAACAGCATCGGCAATTATGTTTTCAAGATTGGCGGACTGAAAAATGAATATACATTGTTTGATTTCCAATTGACTCCAGCTCTTGCACAAACTCCCACCTATCCTGT
>JBBIID010000479.1:1817-2386 GCA_037446675.1 Paludibacter sp. | reverse complement strand
AGGTTTTGTTGACGGCTATTATATGGTTGTCTTCGTAGAGAACTGTCATTTTTTTGATGTGATAATCAGATGATGTGGTGATGTGATAATTTATTAATGTGATGATGTGGTGATATGTTGATGAGTTTATTTATTTATTTTATCAGCATATTATCACATCAAAAAATCATCATATCATTTGTCTTTGTCTTACTGCTTCATAAATCAGAACTCCGGCGGCAACCGAAACATTCAGCGATTCGATAGTGCCCAACATCGGAATGCTGACCATTTCATCACAAAGCCGGAGGTTTTCGGGCGAAACGCCTTCGTCTTCCGAGCCCATCACTATGGCTACTGGTTCGCTCATACTTACTTCGGTGTAATTATGCGTTGCTTTTTCGCTGGCAGCCAATATCTTTATACCACAGGTTGAAATGTATTTCAACGCACCTGTCAAACTATGTTCGCGACAAACGGGAATTTTCAACAATGCTCCGGCAGATGTTTTTACCGCATCACCATTGAGAGCAGCACCTCCTTTAAGTGGAACAACGATAGCATCAACTCGTGCACATTCGCAGGTACGG
>JBBIID010000479.1:0-1807 GCA_037446675.1 Paludibacter sp. | reverse complement strand
CAAAGTTACGAACATCCGTAATACCATCGAGCACAACGATAAAAGGCATTTTGCCTTCTTCATACAAAGTTGGGATAATATCCTCGATACGTTGGTAAGCCACCGGCGAAATGAAAGCAATCACACCCTGATGGTTTTTCATAGTGATACGATTGAGCTTTTCGAGCGGTACTTTCTGAACCGGAACTTCCAATCCGTTTAATGCGGAAAATAATTCGCGCGAAAGGTCGCTGGTCATATCGCGGCGAAGGAGAATTTTATCAATTTCTTTTCCTGCCTGAATGGCTTCAATCACAGCACGAATACCGAAAATCATGTCCTTTTCAGGACGTTGTTTGTTTTTGTAGTTTATCATTTAGTTGGTAAGTAGTTACAAGAATTTAGTTACAAGTTACAAGCCTTATTCTCTACGGCATTATCTCCTAAAAATAGAATAACAATTATTTTATGCTACTTAATAATGCTGGTTTGCGATTATTCCCCTGAGTTCTGAAATTATCATTTCGCGCTCAAAGGAGAATGTTTTATCTTTCTCATTCAAAAAGAGGTACAAAAGTAACGCTTTTTCGGCGAATAACCTTGCACCGCGAATATCTGCCTTATTATTGTAGTTTTTCACCGTTTCGTAAGCGATGTTTGCTAACGATTCCACATAAGTTGGTGTAAAGGATTCTTTCTTTATCAGCTCAATGAAATCATTGGCAGTCATCTCGTTAAGTGACTCCAAATCGATCGACAGCAATTCTTTGAATGTTTCATCGGCAAGTCTTAGCGCATCTTCGGGATATCCTTTTTCGCGAAATCCGGCCATAGCGGCAATCACGCGGTTTAGTTTCTCCAGATATTTTAGTAAATAATCTTCTTTTGGCATTTCTTTATCATATTTATATTCTAGTGCATTAATGGTATATCCCATTTTTATATTGGGGTTTAACCCAAAACCCTAACTTACTTTTTGTCTTAACACAAAAAGTAAACAAGAAAGTCAAGAGACCTCACCCGTCCTTCGGACACCCTCTCCAAAAGGAGAGGGAAATTGGAAAACGAGTTTCGGTTCACTGGACGATGTCAATCCTAAAGATCTACATCTTTCATTCTAATATCGTTGAATCACTTTTGATTCAGCAGGCTTTTAATACTTTATAAATTATAGCATTCAAAAAATTACAGATTGTAAAGATAATCAAATTGAAATATCTAATGTATTACACAACGAAACGAAGAAAAAATATTTATTCCAAAATATGGCGAATTGAATTGCTAACTCATCTTAAAATAGTTTTTATGAAGTATCTTTGTTGCTGTATTCCAACCAATAAAAACAATTCATAGAACCATGTTTCAATCTCATATAGGGGAATTTGCCGGACTGGGTGTAGCTGTTTGCTGGACAATGAGCGCCTTATTTTTCGAAAAAGCCGGATATAAAATAGGATCGCTGTCGGTTAATTTTATCCGCTTACTATTTGCCATTGTATTCCTGGGGATTACCACATTTTTTACCCGTGGGATATTTTTCCCGGTTGACGCTACAGGCTATCAGTGGTTTTGGTTAGGACTTTCGGGTTTTATCGGATTCTTTCTGGGCGATATGCTTTTGTTTCAATCGTATATGGTTATAGGGTCGCGAACGGCTGCACTCATTATGAGCCTCGCTCCCATGCTTACGGCTATTATCGGTTGGTTTTTTCTGGACGAAATTCTTTCGTTCAAAAGCATTGCTGCTATTGTTATCAGCTTAACGGGAATTATTATTGCCATCTCGAACCGGAAAATGAAACTGAATATATCGCTGAAAGGATTCCTA
>JBBIID010000478.1:0-2388 GCA_037446675.1 Paludibacter sp. | reverse complement strand
ATTTCAACATCATCTGATATTAAATTATTATTGTCAAAGAATTGATATTTGGTTACCTCGGTTTTGGACCATTCGAGGGCGATGAATAGTAGCGATAAGCCTACTATAAAGCCCATAAGTGTGAAAATTGATTTTTTACTATCCAGACTTGCTTTGGATGACTTCTTGGCTACCATAACATTTCTTGTTTTAAAGGTGAATAACTTGAAATATCTAAATAAAAGGGGCGCCGAACCGAATAAAAATCGAGAATTAATTCATTTTACTTATATAACGTAAAAGGCGTTTTAATTATTATTACTTTTCTTAAATTTTTTATAAAATATTTTTTGTGAATTAAATAACAAAATATGTTCAGGAAAAACAAAGAAAAAGAGGAATCATTTCGTTTAACCCGAATGATTCCTCTTTGAATAATCTATACAAAATAACTTGCTCTATTCCAGATTGTATCCAAATCCTTTCAGCTTGTTATCTTTATTTCTCCAGTCTTTCTCCACTTTTACAAAAAGTTCAAGAAATATTTTCTTTTCAAAAAATAGTTCCAAATCTTTGCGCGCATCCATGCCTACCTTTTTAAGAGACTTGCCACCATGTCCGATAATAATTCCTTTTTGTGAATCGCGTTCCACAAAGATCACTGCGTTAATACGAATCAATTTGTCATCTTCCAAAAACTGCTCCACTTCAACTTCTACCGAATATGGAATTTCTTTATCGTAATTCAATAGAATTTTTTCACGAATAATTTCCGTTACAAAGAAGCGAGCCGGTTTATCAGTCAGCTGATCCTTATCGAAAAATGGTGGTGAATCTGGCAACAAGCTTTTTATTCGGCTGAACAAATTGTCAACATTAAATTTGTTTATCGCCGAAATGGGGTAAATCTCAGCAGTAGGAAGAAGTTCTTTCCACTTTTCAACCAAAGCAATCAGTTTTTCCTGATCTATCAAATCTATCTTATTAATAATTAGTAAAACGGGAGCCTGATTTAGTTTTACCTTTTCAACAAAATCAGCGTTCTTTTCGTAAGTATCGAACACGTCGGTTACATACAACAGAACATCAGCATCGGTAAGCGCCGATTTAGAAAAGTTGAGCATCGATTCCTGCAACTTGTAGTTGGGTTTCAAAACTCCAGGGGTGTCAGAATATACAATCTGAAAATCGTCGCCATTCACAATGCCAAGAATCCGATGACGGGTAGTTTGGGCTTTCGAAGTTATTATTGAAATACGCTCTCCAACAAGCGCATTCATTAAGGTGGATTTGCCGACATTCGGATTGCCAACTATGTTTACAAAACCTGATTTATGCATTAAGTTTGAATGTGTTTTTATATTGTCAATAGTTTGTGTGTAAAATCAATGCTAAGAAACAACGCCATTTGTTTTTTATGCAAATAATTTTTGCAAAGATACGACAAATAATGTACTTAAAAAACCAAACACCTGTTTCATACTTTTTTAGTATATTTGGCGTTTCAAAAAAAACGAAACACGAACAAAGGTCTTCTGCAAAACACGATTGTAATGGCAATTCACATCAATAAATTATACGAATTAACACAGCGCCTTAAATTGATCTTTATTTTGGTGGCGATAGCTATTGTGTTAGTTTCGACTCTTTTTACAAACAGGTTGGCAAAAACTTTGGCAACAGAAGAACGAAAAAAAGTGGAAATCTGGGCCGAAGCAACCCGCCAGCTGATTCAATCGAACGAAGAATCTAATATTAATTTCTCGCTAAGCATAATTGAAGCCAACACCACCATTCCTGTAGTTATTATTGATGACAAGGATAACATTATGCAATCCAGAAACTTTAATGAACCAACTAAAAATGTTGATGAATTTTATAAAAAGGAACTGAAACGATTGAAAGCTAAAAATCCACCGATAGAACTTCATTTGGACGATAACACGACTCAGTATTTTTATTACGATGATTCCTCGCTTCTTAAGCAATTGTATTATTTTCCTTACATCCAGTTCGGAGTAATTATTATTTTTCTTTTAGTGGCATTTTTTGCTTTTTCAGGAACAAAGAAAGCCGAGCAAAACCAGGTTTGGGTCGGGCTATCGAAAGAAACGGCACATCAGTTGGGAACGCCTATTTCTTCGCTTCTTGCCTGGGTCGACTTGCTGAAATTGCGCTATCAGGAAGATAAGCTGATTAACGACATGGAAAAAGATGTCAATCGACTGCGAATTATTGCCGAAAGATTTTCGAAAATTGGTTCGAAACCCGATTTGCAGGTTGTGAGTCTGAATGAAACACTGGATAATGCTATTCAGTATATGTCCAAAAGGTCGTCGCAAAAAGTGGCTATTCAGTGTCACTTCCCCGACAATGAACATTTATTTATTAAGCTTAATGTTCCGTTAT
>JBBIID010000477.1:0-2395 GCA_037446675.1 Paludibacter sp. | reverse complement strand
AATTCGACTTCCCTTCCATTACAAGCTTTTTACCGATGAGGATTACATGGGACTTACTGCGAATCAGGATGGTTTTGCTCGAATTGACGATGTCATCAGATGGTGTAAAGTTCAGGGATTGTACGTGATCCTTGACATGCACGATGCTCCTGGAGGTCAAACCGGCGACAATATTGATGATAGTTATGGCTATCCATGGCTGTTCGACAGCCAAACGAGTCAGAAATTGTATTGCGACATTTGGAAAAAAATAGCGACACATTACAAAAACGAACCCACAGTGCTTGGTTTTGAATTGATAAATGAGCCTATAGCTCCTCATTTTAGTAACAAAGATCAGTTGAACTCACAATTGGAAGCTATACACAAAATGGCTGTGGCAGCTATTCGCCAAGTGGACAAAAACCATATAATACTGCTTGGTGGAGCTCAATGGAATGGAAATTTTGCGGTGTTCAATGATTTTACTTACGATGATAAAATTATGTACACATGCCATCGCTATGGAGGTGAACCTACTTCTGAAGCTATTCGTAGCATTATCTCATTTCGCGACAAAACAAATTTACCAATGTACATGGGCGAAATTGGTCATAACACAAATGAGTGGATGTCTAAATTTTGCAAAACAATGGAAGAGAATAACATTGGATGGACTTTCTGGCCATACAAGAAGATTGATGGATCATCGTTCCTCGGCGTAAATCGTCCGGAAGAATGGAAAATCATTGTTGATTTTGCCGAAAAATCGAGAACATCTTACAAAGAAATTAGAGATGCGCGCCCAGATCAGGCTTTAGCACAGCGAATACTAAATGAATATCTTGAAGCATGCAAATTTTCAAACTGTAAAATCCATTCGGATTATATAGAAGCTATTGGCTTAAAAAAATCAAACTAATTCCACGTAAAAATGAAAGTAACAACGATAAAAATGAATAGAATGCGATTAAAATTTTTGTGTCTGACCGGCTTATTCCTGCTTGTAAATTCTTTTTCAGCTCGAATATTGGCCGAAGATGTTGAGCGTAAGGTTGAAGATCTTTTGCATAAAATGACTCTCGAAGAAAAAATTGGTCAGATGAATCAATTGAGCTTTGATGTAAAAAATACAACTTTAGAAGGCCGAATAATAAAAGGGCAAGTTGGATCAATGCTTAATATAGTGAATGTCAACGAGATTAACCGTTTGCAAAAAATAGCTATTGAGGAAAGCCGTTTAGGAATACCAATGATTATTGGCCGGGACGTAATACATGGATTTAAAACAATTTTCCCTATTCCACTGGGTCAAGCAGCTTCTTTCGATCCTGAAATAGCAAAAGCTGGTGCTGCTGTAGCCGCAAAAGAAGCCCGTTCTCTTGGTGTAAACTGGACTTTTGCTCCGATGATTGACATTTCGCGAGATGCTCGTTGGGGTCGAATTGCCGAAAGTCTTGGTGAGGATCCTTATTTGGCCAGCCTTATGGGAGCAGCAATGGTTGAAGGATTTCAGGGAAATGATTTATCGGCAAATAGTTCTATTGCGGCATGTGTTAAGCACTTTGCGGCTTATGGAGCCGTAGAAGGCGGTCGCGACTACAACAGCACCAATGTTCCACCTTATCTGATGCGCAATGTGTATCTGAAACCGTTCCAAAAAGCGATTATAGATGCCAAAGCAGCAACACTTATGACATCTTTCAACGATAACGATGGAATTCCATCTTCAGGCAATAAATATCTTTTGCGTAACATCCTTCGCGACGAGTGGAAATTCGATGGTTTTGTTGTTTCAGATTGGGGTTCAATGACAGAGATGATTACGCATGGCTTTGCTAAAGACCGCAAAGATGTTGCTAAGATATCAGCGAATGCTGGTGTGGATATGGAAATGGTAAGTGGAAGCTTTCTCCGTTATCTTCCGGAACTTATTAAAGAAGGAAAAGTGTCTATGAGTGTAGTGGACGATGCTGTTCGTAATATTCTACGCATCAAATTCCGCTTAGGATTGTTCGATAATCCTTATGCCGGAACAAATTCCGATAAGATTTTTTATGCTGCAGATCATTTGAATGCTGCCCGAAAAGCGGCAACCGAATCGGCAATATTACTTAAAAATCAGAACTCTCTGTTGCCTTTAAAGCGTAATCTTAAACTGGCAATTATTGGCCCAATGGCCGATGCTTCTCACGAACAATTAGGTACATGGGTTTTCGATGGAGAGAAAGAGCATACGGTTACTCCTATTAAGGCATTACAAACAGAGTTTAAGGATGTGAAATACGTTTTTGAGCCTACCTTAACTTATACGCGAGATTTGAACAAGGCTAATTTTGAGAAAGCAAAAGAAGCCGTTAAACAAGCTGATGTAGCAGTTGTATTTTTGGGCGAAGAGGCTATCATGTCTGGCGAA
>JBBIID010000476.1:0-2433 GCA_037446675.1 Paludibacter sp. | reverse complement strand
GTAGAAAATATATTAGCAAATTTCAGGACATCGAGTAAGCAAGGCTTTCAGGGCAGCCGACTCGAAGAAAAGAATATTGAATCCAATGGATGGGAATATTATTTTAATCGTGATTTTGAAAACCCTCATCCTCATTTTGAGTCATGGATGTGGGCTTGCTATCTATGGTTGTATGATAAGACCGGTTACGAACCGTTGCTGACTAAAGCTCGCGATGCCATACGAATAACAATGAATGCATATCCTGATAAATGGAAATGGACAAACGGTATTCAACAGGAAAGAGCACGTATGATTTTGCCTTTAGCCTGGCTTGTCAGAGTCGACGATACCGAAGAGCATCGTAAATGGCTGTCGCAGGTAGTCGATAAATTGTTGGAAAGTCAGCAATCCAACGGAGCTATCCGCGAAGAGTTAGGTAGTGGAAAGGGGCAATATGGCCCAACTAAAACGAATCAGGCTTATGGAAAGCACGAAGCTCCTCTTATTTTTAGAAACGGAGATCCTGTTGCAGACATGTTGTATACAAGTAACTTCGCTTTTTTTGCATTGAATGAAGCTGCTCAGGCTACTGGTAATAAACGATATCAGGATGCAGTGTCAAAACTTGCTGATTTCTTAGTTAGAATTCAAGTGAAAAGTGATTCTCATCCGGACTTGGATGGCGCTTGGTTTCGGGCATTCGACTACAATCGTTGGGACTATTGGGCTTCTAATGCCGATGCAGGATGGGGTGCCTGGTGTACTTTGAGTGGATGGATTCAATCGTGGATTGTTGAAACGCAAGCTTTGGTGGAGAAAAACCAAAGTTATTGGAATATTACACAGGCGATGGATCTAAAAAAATCTTTTGAACTTTCACGTTGGATGCTTGAACCAGCAAAAGGTTCAAAATTAATTCAGAACCTCAAGAATGGAGAGAAACAAACGCTTGTTATCTATGGAACAAGTATTTCTTCTAATGAAATTGGGAAAGTCTGGGTAAAAGCATTGGAGGAAAAAATAAAAAGTAATTATGGGGACAGTATAAATGTTTTTAATGTGGGGCAAAGCGGTCAACATTCGCAATGGGCACTCGAACATCTTGAAGAAAGAGTTTTAAAACATAGACCGAATACGGTAATTCTGGAATTTACCGCCAATGATGCTGTTGAGCGTTTTTCAATTACTCCAGAGCAATGCCGGCTAAATACAGAACGGATTATTAAGCAAATCAGAACCGCCGTTCCCGGATGCGAGATTATATTGCATACCCCATGTCTTGCACCTCAACACCCGGAACTGAACGCAACACCTCGTCCCCGCATGGCATTATACAATGCGGTGTATAAAGATCTCGCATTAAAGTACGACATTACATTAATAGATGAAACGGCAATCTTTAAGAGTTTATTGGATGAAAAAGGGATAAGTGCTTTTAAAAAGATAGTATATGACGGAGTGCATCCAACAAAAGATGGAGCTTTATCCATCATATTTCCAAATGTGATGCAATCATTGTTGACAGGTAAGTCTTCGAATTGACATAATATTATTTTGGCATGTTTTCATAGTAGTTATATATTATTAAGATTTATAGTCAGGAGAATGAAATCAAAGGATCTCCTTCGGCAGATATTTATTTATAATATTATTTTTCAAGAAATCGTCCGGTTTTTTAATCTGGACGATTTCTTTTTATTATTAATTGAAAGACTTTTGAAGTTAAATTTATTACAGCCTATGTTGACTACCAAAATTAATTTGACTTGCAAATGCTCCATCTGCTTTTTGTTTTAATCCATCTTTACAGGTTATTCAACATATTTTAGGTGTGAATCTATTATTTTGATAGAAGTTGTTTTGAGGGTATGGATATATACGATGTACCTTTTGTTAATTGATAAATCTATTTGTCGAGTTGCTACTTTTAGATAATACATCTGATAATTAATATCAATCTTTAATTTTATTGTCGCAAATTGAAGATTGATATACGCATATTGGGTAAACGGAACGTTTCCTAACCTTTATTTTTGCTTCCTGAAGAGATTAACTTAATTTAATTAAATTACATAGAAAGGAGGTGAAATCGTACCCAGTTACCCAAAATAGGTTTTTATACAATTGAATCTAAGTAGTATGAAAGACTTGAAAAAAACTTTTTAATGTATTCTTGATAAGAAAAGCTTGAATTCCAAATCACTTTTCTTAAGTTGTTTAATACATATTTCTTCAGTAAACATTAGTTAAGAAGTTTTATGTTAACCTATAGATTGACAATTCATTGTTTATATTTATTAAATTATAACGAAATCAAAATGAAAGTATTAATGCCTGATATTTCTATTCCTAAATATATCACGCTATGTATGCTGTTTTTATTTTCTGCAACTTTATCGGCAAAAGATGTGTCAGTAAGAATACTAGATGCTCGCACAAAGAAACCGGTTT
>JBBIID010000475.1:0-2451 GCA_037446675.1 Paludibacter sp. | reverse complement strand
ACTCACACACGTAACCAAATTATTATTGTTATTTCTACGAGTTTACATGTAGCTTACCACTTGTAACTCGCGACTATCCTCAAACTTTAATTTCTACTTCAACACCACTTGGCAATTCCAGTTTCATCAAGGCATCAACTGTTTTTGCTGTAGAGCTGTAAATGTCGATAAGACGTTTGTAAGAAGAAAGTTCGAATTGCTCACGCGATTTCTTGTTTACGAAAGTTGCGCGGTTCACAGTGAAGATACGTTTGTGAGTTGGAAGTGGAATTGGACCGCTTACTACAGCACCTGTAGCTTTTACTGTTTTTACGATTTTTTCAGCTGATTTATCAACCAAGTTGTGATCGTAAGATTTTAATTTGATTCTGATTTTTTGACTCATTGTCGTTTTTAATTTATTATTCTTTATAATTGATTGAATTTTCGGATAAGAGTCATTCACTATCCGAAAATCCTTTAATCATTTTTTATTACAAAAGCTCTACTTTACCTTTAGCTTCAGCTACTACTTCTTTAGCAATTGAGCTTGAAACTTCAGCATAGTGATCGAACTCCATAGAAGAAGTTGCACGACCAGAGCTAATAGTACGCAAAGCAGTTACATATCCGAAAGTTTCTGCCAAAGGCACTTTCGCTTTCACGATACGTGCACCTGTACGGCTCGATTCCATTCCTTCAACTTGTCCGCGACGTTTGTTCAAGTCACCGATAACATCACCCATACTTTCTTCCGGTGTTACCACTTCCATTTTCATGATTGGCTCCAAAAGAACTGGTCTTGCTTTAGCACAAGCGTTTTTGAATGCCATCTGAGCACAAATTTCGAAAGACAACTGATCCGAGTCAACTGCGTGATAAGAACCATCGATTACAGTTACTTTCAATTTGTCCATTGGGAAACCGGCCAAAACACCATTTTTCATAGCTGCTTTGAATCCTTTTTCGATTGAAGGGATAAATTCTTTAGGAATATTACCACCTTTTACAACGTCTACAAATTGAAGTGCTCCATCGAATTCGGCATCAGCTGGTTCAACTTTCACGATGATATCAGCAAATTTACCGCGACCACCCGATTGTTTCTTGTAAACTTCGCGCAACTCAACTGGTTTTGTAATAGCTTCTTTATAAGACACCTGAGGACGACCCTGATTACATTCAACTTTGAACTCACGTCTCAAACGATCGATAATGATTTCAAGGTGAAGCTCACCCATACCACTAATAATAGTCTGACCAGATTGTTCTTGAGTATGAACTGTAAATGTTGGATCTTCTTCAGCCAACTTAGCCAATCCCATACCTAATTTATCCAAATCTTTCTGAGTTTTAGGCTCAATAGAGATTCCGATAACCGGAGCAGGGAAATCCATTGATTCGAGTGTAATTGGATGTGCTTCATCACATAAAGTATCTCCTGTACGGATATCTTTAAATCCAACACCAGCACCAATATCACCTGCAGAAATCAATTCAACAGGATTTTGTTTATTTGAGTGCATTTGGAAAATACGTGAAATACGTTCTTTCTTCTCAGAACGGGTATTATATACGTAAGATCCAGCTTCAAGTTTACCTGAATACACACGGAAGAAGCAAAGACGACCTACATAAGGGTCGGTTGCAATCTTAAATGCAAGAGCGGTAAGAGGCTCTTTTGCATCCGGGTGACGAATAATTTCTTTTTCAGGATCACGAGGATCATGTCCGATAGTTTCCGGAGTATCAAGCGGGCTTGGCAAATATGCACAAACAGCATCAAGCATAGTTTGTACACCTTTGTTTTTAAATGCCGAACCACAAATCATTGGATTGATTTCCATTGAAAGTGTTGCTTTGCGGATAGCTACCTGAATTTCCTCAACAGTAATTGTTGAAGGATCATCAAAATATTTTTCCATCAAAACATCATCGTATTCAGCTACGATTTCCAACATTTTTTCTCTCCACTCTTCAGCTTCAGCCAACAGGTCAGCAGGAATTTCTTCAACAGAATATTCAGCACCCATTGTTTCATCATGCCAGAAGATAGCTTTCATTTTTACCAAATCCACAACGCCTTTGAATTTTTCTTCTGCGCCAATAGGAATTTGGATTGGACATGGTTTCGCGCCTAATACATCTTTAATCTGACGTACTACTTCGAAAAAGTCAGCACCAGAACGGTCCATTTTATTTACAAAACCGATACGTGGTACATTATATTTATCAGCCTGACGCCATACTGTTTCAGACTGAGGTTCAACACCACCAACCGCACAGAATGTAGCAACAGCACCGTCGAGGATACGAAGCGAACGTTCTACCTCAACAGTAAAGTCAACGTGTCCCGGAGTGTCAATAAGATTGATTTTATACTTGTCGCCAAGATAATCCCAGGAAGTTGTTGTAGCAGCCGAGGTGATAGTAATACCACGCTCTTGCTCTTGTTCCATCCAGTCCATGGTA
>JBBIID010000474.1:0-2454 GCA_037446675.1 Paludibacter sp. | reverse complement strand
CGAACGATGTGGAACGCATGGCTCTACAGTTTGTAAAGGATAAAGTGGAAAATGTAGACGAGGCATTAGCAGGTGCAAGAGATATTATTGCGGAATGGGTGAATGAGAGCGAATCGGCACGAAATTCTATACGAACGATATTTGCGCGGGAAGCGGTTATTTCTTCCAAATTAGTAAAAGGAAAAGAAGAAGAAGCCCAAAAGTACAGAGATTATTTTGATTTTGAAGAAAAGCTTTCAAAATGTTCATCTCATCGACTTTTAGCAATGCGTAGAGGTGAAACTGAAGGATTTCTGCGGGTTAATATTTCACCGGAAGATGACAATTGTTATGATAGATTAGATCGGATTTTTGTAAAAGCCGAAAACGAATCCTCCGAACAGGTTTCGGAAGCGGTAACGGATGCTTATAAACGATTGCTAAAACCAAGTATAGAAACCGAATTTGCGGGAGAAAGTAAAGCCAAGGCCGATATAGAAGCTATTCGTGTTTTTGCCGAAAATCTTCGTCAACTTTTGTTGGCACCACCTTTGGGACAAAAACGGGTGCTGGGTATTGATCCGGGATTCAGAACGGGCTGTAAAGTAGTTTGTTTGGATGCACAGGGAAATTTGTTACATAACGAAACCATTTATCCGCATCCGCCGGTGAATGAATACGCGCAAGCCATGCGAAAAGTGCAAAAAATGGTGGAAGCTTACGATATTCAGGCAATAGCCATTGGTAATGGAACTGCCGGCCGTGAAACGGAGCAATTTATTCAAAATACACGTTACGATCGTGAAGTGAAGGTTTTTGTGGTGAGTGAAAATGGTGCATCCATTTATTCTGCTTCGAAAATTGCACGCGATGAATTTCCCGATTACGATGTCACGGTGCGTGGAGCGGTTTCTATTGGCCGCAGGCTGATGGATCCGTTGGCGGAGTTGGTGAAAATTGACCCGAAATCGATTGGAGTGGGGCAGTATCAGCACGATGTGGATCAGGTGCAGTTGAAAAAGTCGTTGGATCAGACGGTCGAAAATGCGGTAAACAAAGTGGGAGTGAATTTGAATACGGCCAGCAAACACCTTTTGATGTATATTTCAGGACTTGGGCCTCAATTGGCTCAAAATATTGTGGATTTCAGAGCGGAAAATGGAGCATTCAAAAACCGAAAGCAATTGATGAAAGTGCCTAAAATGGGAGCAAAAACTTTCGAACAATGTGCTGGTTTTTTAAGAATTCCGGATGCTGAGAATTTGTTGGACAACTCGGCTGTTCACCCCGAAAGTTATGGAATTGTGGAACAAATGGCGAAAGATTTGAAGGTTGGCGTTAGTGAACTGATTCAAAATAAAGATACCAGACAGCAAATTGATTTACAAAAATATATCACACCAAAGGTCGGTTTGCCAACGTTGAACGATATTCTTCTTGAACTAGAAAAACCAGGTCGTGATCCCCGCAAAGGGATTAAAGTTTTTGAATTTGATCCAAATGTAAAAACAATTGCCGATTTACGGATTGGAATGGAGTTGCCCGGAATTGTAACTAACATAACGAATTTTGGAGCTTTTGTAGATGTCGGAATTAAAGAAAATGGATTGGTTCACGTCTCGCAAATGGCCGATCGTTATATTAGCAATCCTGCGGAGGTGGTTTCCCTACATCAGCATGTAATGGTAAAAATAATCGAGGTTGATGCCGTTCGCAAACGAGTGCAGCTGAAGTTGTTGAAATAAATTCAAGGTTTTTATCTTGATTTCTTAATTTCTAAAAAAATATTAAAATCCTCTTTGGAGTTTTCATTTTATAAAGTTTGGCACAGATAATGATTTGCAAAGGAAAATCAATTATTACCTATGTCGAATCTAAAAAAGTTTATAAAATGAAAGCTCCATTTATCTATCTGTTTATCGCCATATTTTCTATTGGCGGATTCACACAATTACATGCCGAACGTTTCCCCGAAAGCAAAGCGAAAAAAGGCCTAACAGTCGGATACGATGTGAATTTTGGTGTCAATAACTATTCAAATAATTTCCATGTTGGTTACAAAATCACCGATAAATTTGACGGTGACAGGAGAGCTTACTGGCAAATAGGTGCCGACGTAAACTGGACAAAATACCATCTTTTTGATAGTTACGGTTTTTCATATTTGGATGCTCCTACGATATATCGCACAACATCTATATCTTTCCCGATCGTTTTAGGTTACGAAATAAGCCACTCAATGTTTTCCAGTTCAAGAATCTATGCAGGTGCCACTTACGATTGGATAATTTCTTCGCGCATGGAACACGATCCTTATTATAATATAGATTATGGCCAATGGGGTTTTACCGTTGGTTCTAAAATGAGAGTATTTGGCATATTGGATGCCGGAGTTGCTTTTAAGTATTATCCCAATTCGCTCTTTGATAATGGTGATTTGAAAGGCGAGTTTAGTGAAACTCACGAATCGACATG
>JBBIID010000473.1:0-2462 GCA_037446675.1 Paludibacter sp. | reverse complement strand
GTAATTGCAAACCGGAAAGATGAAAAAGAGTCGTTGCAAGCGCTGAAAGAAATTCAGACTCCGGAAGAAAAGTGGTTTGACTATTTCAGGAGTTTTGGAATGGAAGGTTTGAAGTAAAAAGAAGCTTTCTCAAAAGTGTTTTTTGAACGCAAATTACGCAAATTTTCGCAAATCAATTCAAATTATAGAAACTTGATGTAGTTTTATTTATAAAAATATTTATTGCGAAAATTTGCGGAATTTGCGTTCGTTTTTTTTTATAATTTTTCAATATACCCGCTCGCCAACAGCGATTTTCAGTTTCAGCAAACTGACTGTGTAATCGATTTTCGTTTTGAGAAGTGCAAGTTTGCTCTCGGCAACCGAAGTAAAACTTTGAAGCAGATCGAGATTGGTGATAGCTCCGGCCTCAAAATTAGTTTCGGCTAAAGCATAAGCCTGTTGCGCTTGTTGCAGTTGTAATTCCGATTGTTTTACCTTTTTAAGCGATGCCAGCGAATTGGCTTTGCTTTCAACTACTTCATTGATAATGGTGCGTTTGGC
This sequence comes from Paludibacter sp., assembly GCA_037446675.1. Taxonomy (GTDB): domain Bacteria; phylum Bacteroidota; class Bacteroidia; order Bacteroidales; family Paludibacteraceae; genus Paludibacter. The sequence goes on along the minus strand of JBBIID010000473.1, from coordinate 1,919 downwards.
CAGTTCTGTATCCTGATCGTTAGCTTCCATATTAGCCATCACTTGTTGTTTGTTGTACTTTGTTCGGGTAGCATCGAATAATGGAATTCGCAGCCCAACACCAACTGAGTAATTTGGAGTTAAAGTTGCCAAATCGGGTAAATATCCGTTTTTAACTCCACCGTTTGCAAAGAAATTTAGTGTTGGATTGTTTTGCGCACCAACCAATTGATATTTTGTTTTGGCCATTTCTGTTTTCTGACGGGCTATCTTCATTTCGTCGCGATGATCCAACGCATAATTGAACAAAGAATCGTTGGAAGCAATAATTTCCGAACTATTTAAATCTTCCTTCATCATTTGCTTGGTTTCCTGAGGTTTTCCTAAGAATGAGTTCAGTTGGGAAAGTTGCACCTGCAACGAGGTAAGGATATCGGTCTTTTGATTTTCGATATTCGAAATGCGGACCTTTGTGGTCAATATCTCGTATTTCGTAGCCGATCCGGTTTCTGCTTTCTTCTCTACATAGCGAAGATGTTCGTTTAATGTAGCGAGTTCCTCATCTTTTATTTTTACGGCTTCCTGCAGAAAAACGATGGCATAATAATTTCCTATCACACGTTGCGAAAGTCCCTGTTTAAGCTGTTCTATAGATAATTTAGTCAAATCTTTCGATTGCTTTTCGAACGCTACATTTTTTGCTGTTTTACCAAAATCGTAAATTGATTGGTTGATGTTTACAGCAGCAGAATAATTATCGGCCGGATACAACTGAAATGTTCCCATGTTTGGAATGGAAATAGTTGAAGTCGGACCAATTCTCGAATAAGAAGAAGTCAGGCTAATATCGGGATAATACGCCGAGTTCGCAAGTCCAATTCTGGCATTAGCAGCATCCAGTTCTTTTTCTGATTTTATTACTGAGGGATAATTTTTAATCACCTCGTTTAAAACCGTCGTTAATGTTAGCGAATCAGAAGATTCTGTCGTGCTGTTATTTTGTCCGCGAATAATTGTAAACGGAACAAAAAGCAAAACTATCATTAATTTATAAATTGATTTCATACGATAATAATTGTTTTTTTAAAGGTCGTATGGAACTCGCATTTCATATTTTCACTCATTTGTGAACCAGATATTGATGCTCGTTTCATATTTTATATTTTCTGATTAATTACTTAATAATATGCATTAATTAAATTATTCCATCATAATGGCTTCTCCCGAATGATCCGGCGATTTTTGGTCTTTAGATTTTTTCGACCTCATCATGAAAATCGGAATAAAACCGATTAATGTAATTCCGGCCGCAAGGAGAAAGTCGTCGTCAATGCCCTGAATAAAAGCCTGTGAACTAACATGCTGCATTAATAATGCCTGGCTTTGTTTCACGGCAGTGCCCATTGAACTTCCAGCATGTTGCTGAATGTAGTTAGCCATGTTGTGAGTTACGTGTTGGAATGTTTGCGAACCTGATTGAACTGCTCCTCCGTACATCTGTGCATGAAAGTTGACTCTAGATGTAAGTACGGTACTCAATACGGCAACTCCCAAACTTCCGGCAACCTGACGAATTGTGTTCGAAATCCCTGAAGCCTGAGCCATTTTTTCACGGGGAATAGTGAGCAATCCGAGTGTTGTCAATGGTGTAAACATTAATCCCATTCCAAGTCCACGAAGATATAGTGATGTCATTACAAACGACCGTTCGGTAAGGAATGATAGTTGGGAATTGAGATAAAAACTCAACACCATAAGTATTACACCTAATATGATTGGCGTTTTCGCGTTCAGCTTGTCGGCAAATCTGCCCGACAAAGGTGAAATTGCTCCTTGAATAATTCCGACCGGCAAAAATACAGCACCCGATTGCAATGCTGTGTAACCCATTGAGTTCTGCAAATACAAAGGAAGCAAGAACGTACTTCCGAACATCCCCA
>JBBIID010000472.1:0-2469 GCA_037446675.1 Paludibacter sp. | reverse complement strand
TATGACCGCTGAACGGAATGAGGCCTGCAATTTTATTGGCATCGATACCGTTTTTATTTAACCATGATTTATCCAGCCCAACCATAAGTGCTAAGTAACCGCCAGCGGAATGGCCTGAAACAAAAATCAGATCAGGATTTCCGCCATAGTCGGCAATATTTTTAAAAACCCAAGCTACTGCTGCAGCTGCATCCTCTATGTATTTAGGTGATTTTACTTTGGGATATAAACGATAATTTACTCCAACAACACAGATGCCTTTATTCTTTAAAGCTTCGGGAATTTCCTTGTTTCCACCTGTTAAACCTCCACCATGAAACCAAACTACAGTGGTAAAGTTCTTCGTATCTTTAGGATAATATACGTCCAGTACGCAACGTTCGTTAATGTACGTGTCCGACTTATTTACATTTTCAGGATAATAACGAATATCTTTAGTGGTAATATATTCAACTGCTTTTAAAAAAACGATGTTGGTCGATAAAATAAGTAGAATAGTGATTAGTAGTAACTTTTTCATTATACTTTTATTAAGCTGTAATAGGATGTTATCTTGTACTTTTCTATTGTGAAAATTGCAATCAAAGTTATATTTTTCAATTAGCTTTGATGCTATTATTTTAGTTAATTAAATAACATTTATTCTTAATTCATTAAAATATGAAAAAGTACTGAAGCTTGCTTAATTGCTTGAAATTCTTCTTTTTGAAATATTTTACTGCTGTTTTCATCGGTAGTGCGTACTTTGATCTTTTAAATTTATAAAGCATTTGATCGAAGTATTCTTTCGTTTTGTTCTTAATAAAATCGTAGGAGAATGATTTGAAAATAATGTATGAATACATGGTGCGTGGCTTTGCCAAAAATCTTGTTTTGTACTCACTTTCTCCCCAAAGAAGATGAAATTCGGTAAAACCTTTTTCTATAGAGATTTGAATCAGGAAAAGCATGCATAGTTGCCCAGCATTATAGCTGGAGTAATTGTTATCGTGTGCCAGAAAATAGGAATACATGCTTTTATTCGACATGTAGGCAATGCTACCTGCAATAATGTTTCCATCGACTTCAATATAAGTCACACAGCCATAATGTTGTGAATATTGGTGAAAGTTATCGATATGACTGCTATTAACATTCGGAACTTCACCTTTTGATTTTATTCTATTGAAATTCAGATTGATGATTTTATCTATCAAACTTCTATCTATCTCATTTCCAGTTTTTGTGACAAATTTAGCTTGCGGATATTCTTTTAAAAATTTGTTTTTATGTTTTCGTACATTGGCACGCGTACTACTTCCCAGTTGCTGATAATATTCGTCTATTGAGCCTGGCAGGCTGATGATAAAATCTTCCGAACGCACGGTTAGGATCGATTTATCAGCCAGTAAACTGCTATAAGACGATGGAAATTCTATCGTTTTTATGTTGGGATAATTTTTGAAAATATGATTGGTGAAAATGTCAATCGTATTTTGCTTAAGATATGCAAGAGAATTGAGGCATGTAACGGTTACTTCTCTGAAATCGTATATCAATACGTCAATCAGATTGTTTTTTTCCTGAATGAGCATGTAGTGATGATTCCTAGTGGGATGGAAGATGTTTATATATCTGCATGTTGTAACGCAGGAGTCGTATTTTTCGACTAAAAAAGATTCGTACTCAAATGGTAGTCCTCTAAAGCATTCAACTGAAACCATAATTATTAGACAATTTTTTTTCTAACGATTGCATAAGCATAAATGTTCAGTAAATTTTCGTTCGTATAATGTTAATGTTCAAAATAAATATTTATTCAAATATTAAACATTTTTTTCTTTCTCACGTTCATAAAATAAAGATAGAATCGTATCTTTGCGAAAATCCTGCTTATATGCAACTCAATGTAAAAAACGAGACATCAACATTAAAAGCCGTTGTTTTAGGACAGCCCGGTTCTATTGGCAATGTCCCTTCTCTCGACAAAGTTTTTGATTCCAAATCCTACGAATCTATTTCAAAAGGCATTTATCCAACCGAAGAGGCTATTTATAAAGAAATGAGCGCTTTTGAGAAAATATTGTTGAAATATAATGTTCAGGTTTTTCGTCCGTGGACGTTGGAAAATTGCAATCAGGTGTTTGCGCGTGATGTTGGTTTTGTTATCGACGACAAAATAATTAATTCTAACATTATCCCCGACCGGGAGGACGAAAAAGAAGCTTATGAAGTAATATACGATCAGATTTCGTATAATAAGATTTTTAATTTGCCCGAAAAAGCTCATGTCGAAGGAGGTGATGTTGTGCTATATAACGATACTGTCTTTGTCGGGTTATATACAAAACCGGATTACTCACAACTAAAAACAGCTCGTACAAATTCGTATGCTTTTAATTTCTTGAAAGAAATTTGCCCGGAAAAGACATTTGTCCCGATCGAACTGAAAAAGCACGATACAGATCCGCGCCAATGTGTTTTGCATTT
>JBBIID010000471.1:0-2490 GCA_037446675.1 Paludibacter sp. | reverse complement strand
ATGGTATTGGGAGCCGTTACTTTCGTCGTAGGAGTAAGTGGAGCATCGATTAATATAGGCACTGTTCAGCTAAAAGGAATGGCATTTGCAGCTATTGTTGGTGTTGTATTATCGCTGATATTCTGGATACTGACAAAAATGGGAGTAATGAACAAAGAAGTGTAAAAACACTTTTTTGCATCTATCAATATTGTGAACATATCAAAAAGGGAGAAACAGCTCTTTCTCCCTTTTTTCGTTTATACAATTGCTATATAATCATTTGAGACATCGAAATTAAGTTACTATCTGTTAAGTTGTTACGCTATTTAGAAACAGATTGAACATTAACAAGTATAATTCACAACCCAATTAATATAATAATCTACAATTAGTTATTTTAACAAAAACTTATAATCTTTTTTCATGTTTGAAATTATTGAATAATACATTCATCATTTTTTCTTAGTATTAACTCAATTTACAATTGTCATGAAAAAAACTTTCTTATTGGTTGTTGCTATTCTGATATCATCAACCCTGATTTGGAGTCAGAGTACGACAACAGTCTCTAAAACAGACAAAAGTTATGCTGACAGGAATTTTCGGATTCCGTTAATAGGAGAAAAGGCCCCCACATTCACCGCAGAATCTACAAATGGCGAAATCAATTTCCCTTCAGACTACGGACGCGGATGGAAAATACTATTTAGTCACCCTCAGGATTTTACTCCCGTTTGTTCGACTGAAATCATGGAACTAGCACACTTACAAGATGAATTTGATAAATTAGGCGTTAAGATTGTTGTTGTTTCTGCGGATCCGATAGATGTGCACAGACAATGGAAAAAAGCGCTTGAAAAATTAGCGCAAGAAAATGATAAAGCACTGAAAATCAAATTCCCGATTGTAGACGACGAAAAGATAGAAATATCCAAAGCATACGGAATGATAAACGCTGCCAACAACTCTACCAGAAGTGTAAGAGGCGTATTTATTATCGATCCGCAAGATGTAATTCAGGCATTATATTTTTATCCGATGAATGTTGGTCGTAATACCGACGAACTTATCCGGGCAGTAACCGCACTGCAAATGACATCAAAACAACACGTTTTAACTCCTGTAAATTGGAAAAAAGGCGATGCCGTGCTAGTACCAAATCCACCAAAAATTGATGAGGACAACCCAACAGCCATGAGCGAAGAGTATTATAATCCCGCTTGGTTTCTGTGGTACAAAAAATACAATGATGGAAAATAATTTTTTGTTTTTTGTGAGTTTGTAGTAGTAAATTTAGTTTTGTTCATGAGAACGGCCGAAGAAAAATTCCTTCAGCCGTTCTTTCATTTCATTATGTGCGATTCGTTAAGCCTCGCCACCACCAAAACCCATTGGCACCGGTGGAACAAAAGCATTATCAGCAATTTTTATTTTACCGTTTTGAGCCTCGAATTTGGCAATATTTTCTTGCAATGCAAAAAGCAATCGTTTGGCATGTTCGGGAGTTAAAATAATCCTTGATTTCACATTCGCTTTGGGTGTTCCCGGCATAATACGGATAAAGTCGAGTACAAACTCCGAGGTAGAATGCGAAATAATAGCCAGATTTGAATAAATACCTTCTGCAACTTCCGGCGAAAGTTCAATATTCAATTGATTTTCCTGATTTTCCATGAATTCAAATTTTATATTTTATTACAACGTGTTATTTTCAGTTTGAGCTTATTGTCCTACAAAGGTACATTTTTTATAATAATGTTTCATCTAAAAAAAGGGATTTACGAGTATTAATTTAACGTTACAAAGAAATTGAAAACCTAAAACAAAGATTTTATTTAATAATTTGGCTATTTTTGTAAGTGGTAAGTTGCAAAGTTTAATATTTACTATTTAACAGAAAGAATGAAAAAAGCCGGACTCTTTATTTTCAGCATATTTTTCAGCATATCCGTTTTTTCTCAAACGGAAAGCACTGACACTTATCTGCTTTCGAATGTTTCGAATGCCTTTGGTCTTGGAGCAACCAGCGTACTCGATCCTTATCTTTCGCCTTTAAAATATACAGGATTTGAGTTGAAGTACAGCAACGATAATCTCCGATTTCTGAATACCGGAAAACAAAATTTGTCGCGTCAAAGCCGATTGTCTATTAATGGGGCAGAAGTTCTAAATCCTACTTTCACTTCGGTCATGATGCTGGGCGGAGCAAATTATCTGTATGGAATACATTATCATTTCCATCCAATCACCGATTTAAAGATATTGGCAGGTGGAAGTTGGGATGCCGATTTTGCGGTAAAATTTTTGCCACGGAACACAAATAATCCGGTGAATATGGATATGGCAACCAATTTGAATGCTTCGGCAATCGCCTTTTACAAACTTTATTTGTTCAAACGGGATGTTCAGCTACAACTTTCAGTTCAGAGCCCCATCCTTGGTTATATGTTTGTTCCTCAAGCAGGTGCTTCTTATTACGAAATGTTTTTATTGGGCAATCTCGATGAT
>JBBIID010000470.1:0-2498 GCA_037446675.1 Paludibacter sp. | reverse complement strand
AGCCGGTGGAGATCGGTATCGTTAGCCGGTACAACAGCAAATATTTTAGCATATGCCGGAAGATAGTGTTTTAAAAACCTATTCCCTTCTTGCGTTGATTTTATGCCACCACCAACAATCAAAGGCAACGAAAGTCCATTTCTTACATATTCAATCATTTCGGGATCAACGGACTGAAGCGCACCACTTCCGGCTTCGAGATAAACCAGTTTCATGCCAACAAGCTCAGCAACAACCGCCGTGGAAAGCGCAATTTCCTTTTTATCACGTGGAATAGGACGCGTATTACTTATATATTCAACCGAACTTGTCTTTCCACCTTCAATCAGCAGGTAACCTGTAGAAACCACTTCTATATTCGATTTTTTTATAGCAATAGCAGAATTCAAATGTTGCCCGACAAGAAATTCGGGATTACGACCCGAAAGTAAATACAAATAAAGGAGAGCATCCGCTTTTTTGCTAAACTGATTGACATTGCCCGGAAACAAAATAATTTCCGCCCTGGTTTCTTCTTTCAGAAGGTCGATAAGCGAATCGATAGGCGTTAAAGTAAAACTTCCACCCACAAAAATAAAATCGGGAACAGAAGATTTTAATGTTGCAATTGTACTGGAAAGTAAGCTACCACGGCATTGATCGGGATCAATCAGCACCGCCAGCATTTTTTGGTTTAGTTCTCTTTTTAAAAGGATTTTTTTGTAAATGTTCTTCATTGTGTATTGTGCTTTTCAGTATATGCAATATACAAGGCTAAAATCGTTGTTCTGAATATATGAAAGTTGAAACTTTTGTCCGGTTTCCACATGCTCGGCCTTAATATTTCCGCTTTCCTTTACTTCAAACGGAAAAATTCGCAGATGGTTCGAAAAATCGACCGCACTATTCCCGATTATCTTATACAACGCCTCTTTTGCCGACCAGGCCAACTCCAATTGAGCGTCATTTTCGCAATTGGATAATTCTTTTTGCTCCGTTTCGCTTAAAAAACGTTTGCTTACTTTTTTTATTTTATTGGTTCTGTTTTCAATATCGATGCCCACTTTTCGAGAAGGATGAGCAATTACAGCCATCCGGTTTTTGCTGTGCGAAATGCTTATTTCAAACGATTTGTCAGCCAAATAAGGTTTTCCGGCTGAATCATTTTTTATTTCGATTGGTTTTCCAAACAGTTTCTGAAAACAGAAACGCACTCCCAAAAATTCCAGTTTACGTTTTTCGGTAGCAATTGTTTCAAATTTTTCAAACTCAAATTGCGTCAAAAGCAACTTATGAAGCAAAACATCAACCGTCTCGGTTAATTCGTACACGAGTATTTGTGCATCATTTTCCGAAATATTGAATATGATGTTTTCTTCCTTCATTCGGCTTTTATTTTTTCCATTTGAAACTTTCAATCAACCGAATCATGTCTTCTCTGATATATTCGGCCATTGGTGCAATCGAATCTTTATTGGGAACATTATTGAAATAAAGCGCTCCACGGAAGAAATTTTTCGTGCTGTCGGTCAACACAAACTGCAACGACGAGGCTGTATTTCCTTGCAGATCGTACAAAATTCCATGTACATCAGTTTCAGGATGATCGTAAACTTTTTCGGTAATGCCATCGGCTTTAATGCTGTGCTTATACACTATCCGGCGAGTATCTTCCGACAGTTCGGCCAGATTGCCGTTCACCGGTTTAAAGCTACAATAAACGCTCGCATTCAGGTTCGGATAATTGATATCAATCCAATATTTTTCACCGCTGGCTTCACGTTTTACCAGCTGCGCATTATCGGCTAAATCGAATGTGTAAGGCAATCCTAATGTGTCGATAGTGCGGTAACTATGTGGTGGCATGTCTACTCTGAAATAGCCATATGGCCGTGGAATCGAAGCCGGACCACACGACCATAAAAATCCTAACGCAAAAACAGAAACCAATATATTTTTTAGCTGAACCACTTTATTCGATTTATTCTTCTTCCGATTTTTTGAAATCATCTTTTATGTACAATTTCACTTTTTTTATACGACGATTGTCAACCGCCACAATTTCGAAAACGTACCTGCCATAATCAATACGCTCATTTTTAGCCGGAATATCGCCCTTCAACTCCAAAATCAAACCGGCTAATGTTTCCACCTCTTCGGTCACTTTCACAAAGTCATCTTCTTCGATTTCCGATATTTTGAAAAAGTCGTTCAGAAGGATTTTTGCTTCAAAAATAAAGGTGTGATTATCTATTTTCGTGAATAAGGTTTCTTCCTCGTCGTACTCGTCCGAAATATCTCCCACAATTTCTTCCATAATATCCTCCAGAGTCACTAATCCTAATGTTCCGCCGTATTCGTCTACCACTAGCGCTAAATGAATTTTACTTTCCTGAAATTCGTTCAGCAAATCATCAATTTTTTTCGTTTCGGGTACAAAATAAGCATGGCGCACCAAACTTTGCCAACGAAAATTGGCTGGTTTATCCAAATGTGGCAACAAATCCTTACTGTACAAC
>JBBIID010000469.1:0-2498 GCA_037446675.1 Paludibacter sp. | reverse complement strand
TGCTACTACGAATTGAAAGATACCGAAAAAGCGATTCTTCATTTTGAAATGTCGGGGAGTAAATATGCTTTGCGCGATTTGTATTTGGGCGAATTATATTTCAACGACTATCAGTTTGACAAATCGATAATGGCGTACCAAACTTATATGGCTACGCTCAAGCCGAACGATGAAAAAATACCGCAAATTGAAGAACAAATAAAAAAAGCGGAAATTGGAGCCCGGCTGATTAATAAAGTTGAAGATATCGCAATTATTGATAGTATGATCGTCGATAAAACAAACTTCCTGAAAGCATATAAAATTGGGAACGAATTAGGATCTATTAAATCTGACCCAATAAAATTGGGAGCAAAAAATGCAACTGAGAAAATAACTTTCAGCACTCAACGGCAGGATAGAATTTATGCTTCCGACTCTATAAAAGGACAAATGGAGCTTTTTACTTCGTACAAACTCTTAGACGAATGGTCGCCTGTTGTACCTCTTTCGAAAGGAATAAACACTTCTTCGAATGAAAATTATCCTTTCCTGTCGTTGGATGGCGTTACGCTTTACTTCGCTTCGGATGGCGAAAATTCACTTGGTGGCTACGACATTTTCGTCACACGGTTCAATCCATCAAACAGCGGTTTTCTGCCTCCCGAAAATTTAGGAATGCCGTTTAATTCTCCCGCAAACGACTATATGTTGGTAATTGATGAGATTCACAAATTGGGTTGGTTTGCTACAGACAGAAATCAACCCGCCGGAAAAGTTGCCGTTTACACATTTGTTCCTAATGACGTAAAAACCATCATTCGCTCGGAAGACAAAGATTATATTCGTCAAGCAGCTAAACTTTTAAAATACCGAAAATCAAAAAAATCGGTAACAGTTGGTTCGGTACAAAAAATTGAACCAACCAATAATTCAGAAAACAAAATTGAATTTGTAGTTAACGATTCAGTAATTCACAATCACTTAAATGATTTCAAAAGCCCTGATGGAGCAGAAAAATGGTCGGAAATAAATAAAACAAAAGAAAAAATCCGGTCGGGAATGTTGCAATTAGAGAATCTGAGAGAACAATTTTTTAATGCAACAGAGGATTCAAAGAATACATTATCAACTTCCATTCTCCAGCTTGAAAATGAAATAGTTGAAAATAAAAAACTTCTTCTTCAGCAGACAGTTACCTTAAGAAACGAAGAAAATAAACTGTTGGCACAGTAGGTTTGCTCTGTTCATTCACACCCAACACAATTTTAGAAAACATTTTCAACGAATTATTTTTCACATTTTAGCAACTAAACAATACGAAATAATTATTTTTTTGGTACTTTTAACCCGAAATATACATTCGATATGGAAATTGCCATTGTTGTAACATTACTCGTTTTAGGAGTTATTTTCTTTATTCTAGAATTATTCCTTATTCCAGGAATTTCGCTTGCAGGCATTGCCGGAACGTTATTTATGGGAGGCGCGGTTTACTACGCCTATGCTAAAATAAGTTCGGTCGCGGGGCATATTACACTATTGGGAAGTATATTGCTTCTGGCAATCGCCATTATCATTTTCATTCGATCCAAAGCGCTTGAAAAAATGTCGTTAAAAGCCGACATTTCGTGGAAAAACGATCCGTTGGAGAAAGTGTCTATTCAAATCGGAGAAAAAGGGATAACCGTTTCACGTTTGGCACCAATGGGCAAGGTAAAAATAAATGGGAATATTGTTGAAGCTAAAACTAATGATGATTTTATCGATCAAGGAACGGAAGTCAAAGTAACTCAAATCTTCAAGACGAATGTTTTGGTTGAAAGAATTGAGGAACAATAAATTTACTAAATCTATAAACATTAAAAAATTATGATTGCAATTGAAATTATTGGATTAGTAGTGCTGGGTATTATCCTGCTATTATTCTTTTATTACGTGCCTTTCTTGCTCTGGATCTCTGCAAAAGTATCTGATGTGAGCATTTCGCTCATACAGTTATTTTTGATGCGTATCCGTAAAGTACCTCCTCATACCATTGTACAATGTATGATCGAAGCTCACAAAGCAGGAATTTCGGAAGTACAACGTGATGGACTCGAAGCGCACTATTTGGCTGGAGGTCATATCGAACGTGTAACACACGCGTTGGTATCTGCTTCAAAAGCAAATATTGACCTGACTTTTAAAATGGCAACCGCTATCGATTTGGCGGGTCGTGATGTGTTTCAGGCCGTTCAAATGTCGGTTAACCCTAAAGTAATAGACACACCTCCGGTAGCTGCCGTTGCCAAAGACGGTATTCAGCTCATTGCAAAAGCGCGTGTAACAGTTCGTGCCAACATCAAACAATTGGTGGGTGGTGCAGGCGAAGAAACCATTCTTGCTCGTGTAGGCGAAGGAATTGTATCTTCTATCGGTTCGTCAGAATCGCACAAAAGCGTGTTGGAAAATCCTGATTCAATTTCGAAACTGGTATTGAAAAAAGGATTAGATGCTGGAACTGCATTTGAAATTCT
>JBBIID010000468.1:0-2503 GCA_037446675.1 Paludibacter sp. | reverse complement strand
CAATGAATCCAGTTAATAAAATTATGTTTCAAAACAGATTTTTATCATTTGAATCTGCCGAAAACCATTCCAAATGTAAAGGAAAGATGCTGTAAATCAGCTGTGCTAATCGTAGAATGATCGTTATACATGTAAAAATTGTACGACAATCCGGTTCGTATTCGAAACCAATTGGTCACGTTGAATTCGCCAAATACCTGTGGAGAAAAAACTGCGCCATTCAATTGGAATGCGGCCTCGTTGGTTTCGAATAGGCCAAAGTTTCGGTCGTCGGTTCGGAGCGAAAAAATTCCTGCGTTTAACTGACAGCCCGGATGAATCCAGTTTTGTTCGAACCAAAGTTTTCCAATATTAATTCCGGCTTGTCCGATCCAAATATATTGTGGCTGATTGTTTACAACTGAATTCAGATTAGACGCAAAAAAAGATGTATAAACTCCAAGAATAACATTCCGGTTAATCATTGTTCCAAGTTCCAGCCCTTGAAAGGAAAATGCTTTCTGGAAAAAGTCGTGATGGTGATGAAAAGCGTTTCCGTAAAATCTAAGGTTGGGCTTTGTTGCTACGGAATCTTTGTTTTGCCCCGATATTATTAAATTTATCGAAAGAAGGAATAACAGGACTAATGCTGTACGTTTCATTGCGCCTTTTTTGAAATATTGTACGATAAAACAAACGTCCAAACCTGCAATGTACCGATATTCAACCTTTCTACTAAACCGAAATAAGGAAGTTTGTTGGCAAAGAAAATGCCGGTCAATCCTCCGAAAACAAAAATGAGGATTCCGGTTATGATAGAATACTTTCCGAGTTTTCTCCATCGTTGTTCTTTCTTTAATCCAAATCCAATAAGAATTGGCGATAAAATGGTAAATGGAACAATCAGAGCTGTAACAACCAAATGCATTGTGCCTGCAAAAGTCGTCGGGTTTCCCGGTAAATCCTGAGGGAAAAAACCGTAAGAAATGGAAACAAAATGCATGAGAATAAATGAAATTCCGCCCCACAGAACCAGTTTATTGTATTTCCTGCCTTCGAAAATGGAGAACGATACGGCAAAAATCAAAGCCAATATTCCGTAGATGTTGGTAAGGACGAGCAATAAGTCGCGGTTTGGAGCTCCTGTTGCGGTTAAGTCGCTGATAGGTTGCTGAAAATGGCTATATCCTTTCCACAAAAATCCTCCGAGCAATACATGTGCAAAATAAAAAACGACAGCAAGCATCCCGTTTGACAGAAGAGTCGTTTTCAAAATTTTTCTCATAAAATGTTCAATAACAAATTAAATTTTGTGCAAAGAAAGCAGAAAGCGATCGATTCATTGCTCTGATTGTTATTGAAATGCTGAAAATAAATGATAAAAGCGAAGTTTTTGGTTGTGAATGAAATTTAGCAAAGAAGATTTTATTCCATGATCAGTTTCTGAACTAAATTGCCGGATGGAGCTGATGCTTTTACAATAAGATGTTGCTGACTGGCTGCCTGAAGATTCTCAACAGAATTAGGAGCAAGTTGCTTGCGGGCAATTTGTCGTCCGTTTAAATCGAATAACGCAATGTTTGCAGTTTCATTGGTCATGTTTTTTACAATTACCTGATGATTAGCCGTAAACACTACGAATTTTTGCTCATCCTTTTCTTTATCGCTATTTTTTGGAGTAAGAATTTGAAATCTGTTTGTTGCGGTTGGTTTTGAAACGGCATTGAATGTATAAGTCGAGCCATTTGGGGTAATATCTGCAATGCGATTTTCTTCAGTATCAAGCAGGTAAATCTGAGGATAAATATCTTCCGTGTTTTTATGAGTGAACGTAAGTGTGTACTCACTATCCTGCCCTGCTGCAAATCCGAGAACAGTGTTGTTCATATCATCTATCGCATTTATCTGATAAATGCCATCTTGTTCCACAGCAAATATCTGAGGCACTAAAGCCGCGCCTAAAATTTTCCGACCATCCGCACCGTTGTCGAAATCTTTTGTATATTGCTGGCCGCTGATAATACACATTTTATCGGAACCAAATTTTCCACTTACAGTTATTTCGGTGCTAACAGGAAGACTTTCTGCGTCTTTGTTTTTTACTCTCTGGCGTTCGTCATTTTTCATAACCGCTGCGCTGTAAGGAACATTTAAATAGAAATTTTCCGAACCGCTGTGCAAAGGTCTTATGAGCATTGTTCCCATGGATGGTACTTGCCGCGGAATATTTTCGAAAATTCCGGCAAAACCTTTCGGAGAAGAAATGTACTGTCCGGGCATCGAGCCAATAGTTCCGGCCATGTTGCTCCATGCTACAAATGTTCCAGCATTATATTGGTAAACGGTTTGCTCGGTATTTTGTCCAAAATCGAGTTCCTTAATGTCAATTGCCGCAGTATACGGATTTGCAATCAGATGTTGCCCGGGATATAATGCTCCATCAGTAACCGGAAGATTGCCCGAATGGAAATCCTTATTGACGAGCTCTCCTTTGAATGTAACAGTGCGTGCTTCGGGGAAACAA
>JBBIID010000467.1:0-2505 GCA_037446675.1 Paludibacter sp. | reverse complement strand
TTATTAATTAAAGAAATTGTAGCTTAACCGATTAAATTAGAAGAAAATGGCACATAAGAAAGGGGTAGGTAGCTCGAAGAACGGTCGTGAATCGGAAAGTAAACGACTTGGTGTGAAAATATACGGAGGTCAGTTTGCAAAAGCTGGTAATATTATAGTACGTCAACGCGGTACTGTTCACCACGTAGGTGAAAACATCGGTATCGGAAAAGATCATACTTTGTTCGCACTGGTTGACGGAATCGTTGAATTCAGAAAAAGAAAAGACAACAAGTCATTTGTTTCTGTAAAGCCAATCGAAGCTAATTAATTTTTAGCCGATTCAATCACATAAATCTCCTGTTGTTTTACCGTAGTGTAAAATTGCGGGAGATTTTTTTTATTTCAGACATTAGAACCAAGATTCAAAACCAAGGCCAAGACTTTGATTTCAATCGTCAATCGTAAATGAATAAATTGTAAATAGAATTATGCTGACACTCAAATATATCACCGAAAATACAGAAGATGTTATTGCCCGTTTGGCGAAAAAACATTTCGATGGAACTACCATCATTGCCCAAGTTATTGAGCTCGATAACAATCGTAAAGCTACGCAAACCCAGTTGGATAGCACTTCGGCAGAGATGAACAGTCTTTCGAAAGAAATCGGGATGCTTTTCAAACAAGGCAAACAAGCCGAAGCGGCGGTTGCCAAAGAAAAAACAACTGAATTAAAAGATGCTATAAAAGTTCTTGGTGACAAACTTTCGGAGATTGAGCAGCAACTTACCGATATTTTGGTTCAAATTCCTAACTTGCCACACGAAAGTGTACCGGCCGGCAAACATGCTGAGGATAATCTGGTAGAACGCCAGGGTGGTGAAATGCCTAATTTGCCGGAAGGTGCTGTTCCGCACTGGGATTTGGCAAAAAAATATGATTTGATTGATTTTGAATTAGGCGTGAAAATTTCCGGAGCTGGTTTTCCGGTTTACAAAGGAAAAGGTGCTCGTTTGCAACGCGCTTTAATCAATTTTTTCCTCGATAACGCTCGTGAAGCAGGTTATCTGGAGGTGCAACCACCTTACGTGGTGAATGCTGCTTCGGGTTACGGAACCGGACAATTGCCTGATAAAGAAGGACAAATGTATCATTGTACTGTTGACGATTTGTATTTGATTCCAACAGCAGAAGTCCCTGTAACCAATATTTATCGTGATGTAATTTTGGAAGAAAAAGATCTTCCGATCAAAAACACAGCTTATTCGGCTTGTTTCCGTCGCGAAGCCGGTTCTTATGGAAAAGATGTTCGCGGATTGAATCGTTTGCATCAGTTCGATAAAGTAGAAATTGTGCAGATTGCCAATCCGGAGGGTTCGTACGACCGTTTGACAGAAATGGTGAACTACGTGCAAACTTTGGTTGAAAAACTGGAACTTCCCTGGCGAATTCTTCGTCTTTGCGGTGGTGATATGAGTTTCACTTCTGCGTTGACTTTCGACTTTGAAGTATTCTCAGCAGCGCAGGAACGTTGGTTGGAAGTAAGTTCGGTGTCAAACTTTGAAAGCTATCAGGCCAATCGTTTGAAATGTCGTTTCAAAGGTCAGGATAAGAAAACACAACTTTGCCATACGTTGAACGGTAGTGCTATGGCGCTTCCACGCATTGTAGCTGCTTTGCTTGAAAATAATCAAACTCCGGAAGGAATCAAAATTCCTAAAGCATTAATTCCTTACACCGGGTTCGAGATGATAGATTAAAGAATAGTTCCGATTTTAAACAACAACGAAAAAGGTTGAATTTCATTTGAAATTCAACCTTTTTCGTTTCGATATATTTTCGTTATTCTTCAGTAAAAACCTGATTTTTTACCATTTTTTCTACGTCATATGGTGCAGGATCGCCTCCAAGATATTTGTGGAACCAATCCAAGTGTGCATCGTAATAAAGTGGCATTGATTTTACGGTGCTTGGCCAGTGCCCATCATTTTTCAAAATAATCAAACGTGATGGAATTCCCAACGTTTGTAAAGTCGAGAAATACTGCAAACTCTGATTATACGAAACACGAAAATCAAGCTGTCCGGTGACAATTAATGTAGGAGTAGCGAAATTTTTCACGTATTCCGATGGAGAGAACTTTTTGTACAAGTCCGAATTCCATGGTTGTCCCTGCAAATCAAAATTCGGGAACCAAAGTTCTTCGGTTGTTCCCCACATCGAACGCAAATCGAACAATCCCATCATCGAAGCCAAGCATTTGAAACGTTTGGTTTGTGCCTGAAACCAGTTCATCATATAACCACCATACGACCAGCCCATAGCTCCCATTCGTGTGGAATCGACATACGATAAGTTTGCCAAAGCATCGGTTACTTTCATTAAATCTTCGAATGGTTTTCCACCCCAGTCACCCGAAATTGCGCGGGTGTATTCCTGTCCGTATCTGGTCGATCCATGCGGATTTGGATATGCCAATACATAACCTGCTCCTGGATAAACCTGCCAATCGCCACGGAAAGA
>JBBIID010000466.1:0-2533 GCA_037446675.1 Paludibacter sp. | reverse complement strand
TAGCGACAAAGAATGCTCACGCAAACCGCCAAATGCCCATAGCCTCGGTCGTTAGCCGTCACTCTAAGAAACGAGATGTAAAGTAAGTTCATAATTTGTAAAGATATTAACGAAAAAAGTACAAAATGAATATTGTAGAAATAATCAAAGAAACACAAGATTTACTTTCAAAAAATTATGAATGGAAAAATCGTTATAAAGGCTATGCCGATAATTTACTTGCAAATATTGATTTAGTAAAATCAAACAGGAGTAGATTCAATCAATTTACGCCACTTTATTTCTATATCTCAACTACGAATGCGATGAACGCAAAAAATAAGCTATTATTAGATACTAGATATCGTGGTCAAAGTGTGGCAACATTAACAGCTGCCAATAATGTTATTACCCTATCTACAAAAGGGAAGGAGAAAAACAATCTTCGTGATTTTGGATGTAAAATTGAATTGAATGATATTCTTTGGAGAAATGAATCAGTCAGTGAATTCAGAAAATATTTTAAGTATAGAGATAATTCTCGAAACATTGTCGCTAAGAACAAAAAGAATGAAGAGCACAATGTTGAAAGTTTACTGTTAACCGAATTTTCAAAAAGAAATAGTTTGAGTAAACTAATAATTGGAATTCAGCCAGTGAAAATTGGTGGTAATAGATTCGGAATGCCTACACCTCTAAGTGCAAGCGACCACAACAAATTATCATATTCTAGTCAATATGGTGGCGGAATCGATATTTTTGCGAGAACAGGGAAAGGTCGTGCTACGTATTTGACTGTTATTGAAGTGAAGGATGAGAACAATCTTAAAGAACCACCTAAAGATGCACTTAAACAGGCCATCCAGTATGCCGTATTTATTCGTGAATTATTACGCTCAGATTGTGGGGAAAGTTGGTATAAAATATTTGGTTTTTCAGGTGCAATGCCCAAAATGTTAAAACTGCGTGCTGTTTGCGCTATGCCTGATGATAATGCGGATAAATCATTTGAAAAGCAGACTTATCAAATCGGACACGATGAAATAGAATGCCATTATATTTATTTCAAATATGATGGAAAACAATTATGTGATTTTCAAACCTTTATAGAAATGAAACTGACAATTCATAGAGGAACAAATCAAATTGGAGGTTGCATAACCGAAATTGAAAGTGGCGGTTATAAGATTTTCATTGATTTTGGAGAGCAATTGCCAGGAACAGAGATTAAAGAATTGAAACCGATAGATGGGTTAACTTGTAGTGATGTTTCAAAAAGTGCATTATTCATAACTCACTATCACGGCGACCATATTGGAAAAATTTGCGATACTGCTTATGATTTACCAATATACGTTGGGAAAACTGCACTCGAAATTTTTAATTGTCTCGAAAGCAGATTATCATATATTCCAGACCCAATCGAGTCAGAAAAACATAAAAGAATTGTTGAGCGTATTAAGACAATCAACACTTTTGAGCAATTACAAAAAATAAGAATCGGAGAAATTACCGTTACACCATTACTAATTGACCATTCTGCTTTCGATGCTTATATGTTTATTATCGATGCTGATAACAAACGAATACTTCACACGGGTGATTTTCGCGGACACGGATTTAGAAGTAAAGGACTTATCCCAACGCTAAAAAGCTATGCCAAGAACATTGATTACATAATTTCGGAAGGTTCAAATATTCAAAGTCCAAATGCGACAATCCAAACGGAGCAAGAATTACAAAAAGATTTTGAATTGCAATTTAGAAACAACAAATACAACTTTGTTTTAGTTTCTTCTACTAATATTGACAGACTATTTGCATTGTACCATGCTTCAAAAAACGCAAAACGCTGTTTTGTATGTGACAGTTATCAGACTAATATTTTAAAAATAGTTTCCAAAAACCATAAGCAATACACTAAATTTTACGATATAGATTTTAACCAAACAACAAGCCCTGTAGGTCGTTTCTTTGATTTAAAACGCCAAGGACAAAATCCATTTTCTTTCGATGGTAAATTAAAATCGTTTTTAGAAAAATATGGTTTTTGTATGCTTATACGCTCAAATGATTCATTTCAACCCCTTATAGCTGAATATGCTAAATCAAATGATTCAAAAGTATTTTATTCAATGTGGAACGGATATTTGGATTGTAAAAAATCTGCTTTTAATGAATCGTTATATAATTTTTTGAAGCCTTATGAAATTCAGTATAAGCACACAAGTGGGCATGCTGATTTGGAGACACTAAAGGCTGTATTTGAAACAGTTAAACCCAAAGGTGGCATTATTCCTATTCACACAGAAGCACCTGAAAAATTTCAAGAATTGTTTCAAGGACAAACTACTATTACTCCTCTTCATGATGGAGATGTCTTTGATGTAAAAATAAAACGAATTAATAATGAAAAGAAAGAGCGAACGGCTAACAAGCGGTATAAAAAATTGCCGAGATAGTAGTAAATTCAAGGGTTGTAGCACGCTCCAACTTTTGAGTAACTTGACAGGAAATCGCCCGCAATCGGCAACTTTTCATACCGCCATCCGTT
>JBBIID010000465.1:942-2534 GCA_037446675.1 Paludibacter sp. | reverse complement strand
ATACTTTCAATATCATCGGGATTAAGGTCGGACAAACGGGTGTCATTATTCGAAGAGTTGGTTCCAAAACGAGGAACACCGTCAATCACTAACAAAGGATCACCAACAATACCTCGAATACTAACCTTAGGGTCTTTGCCAGTAGGATCGCCGGTAGTCATCATTACACTCAACCCGGCTGCTTGTCCTATCAAAGCCTGATTTAAATTCGCCATTGGCATTTTTAATAAATCGTCGCTTTTTATTGTTTCAATGGAACTCGTTAATGACGATTTCTTCTGAACTCCATAACCTACAACGACCATTTCTTCCAATTGCTGAGTGTCATCTTCCATTACAATGTTTAGCCGACTCCCATTAAATGGAACTAATATTTTTTTTTGCCCTATAAACGAAAAAGAAACGGATGAAACTTTTTTGCCTTCGGGAATATTAATTTCGAATGTTCCATTTGCATTGCTGACACCACCAATATCAGGTATATCCGTAACGATATTGACACCTATTAAAGGTTCTCCTGTCTTGTCAGTAACTCTGCCTGATATTTTTCTGGGATTTTCACTTGATTTGATTGAATAAATTGTGATAAAAATATCTTTGACCTTATATGCTAATGGATAGTTGCCAATAACTGTCCGAATTGCATCGTCAATAGATTTATTTTTAATCGATACAGTTACATTATAATTCTGAATCTCATCATAGGTGAAAATGATTTTATAGTTGGATATTTGTTCTATCCTTTTCAAAACCAATGACATTGATTCGTTTTTTGCATCTAATGTGATATAAACTTGTTTCTCTTTAGATGATTGAGATTGAACATATTCTGGAGTATTTACAAAAAGCAGAAATAACAAAAACATTATTCTCCACCAACGTAAATCAGCAATTTCAATCAAATAATTTCTTTTTCTCATAAATAAAATAATATCAATAAACATAAATACATATTAAATACGATAATTGAGTGATTTTGGTCCCTGTAATTCTCTTTTTTTTTACGAATGATTGATTAATTTGCATTTTTATGACATTTAGATATGTTGAAATGGCAACCCAAATAGTCGTAAGCAAGATCTTTGCAAACTGCACAAAAACGCATATTAAAATGACTTGTCGTCTGATAGTCAAATTTTTATAAAAATAGAGATGTCTAAATAGTGTTTACAATTAAAATTTAATCATAAACACTATTTTTTATAAAGAATTTATTTTTCAAATAATTTCTCAATGGTCATTATTTGAAAATCATAGTAGCTGTAAGATTTTGAGTCTGTAGTGGTTGCTTTTCGCTGTTTGTACAGATTAAGAACCTTTTGTAGTTGTTGAGTCATTAACGAATTGAGTAATACCGGACGTAGGGTTGGTAATCCGAAATTAATTCTCAGAAAAGAGTTTTCCTCATCCAAGTCATTATTTTCCATGTGATTACAAGGAATAGAAGGCTCTAATTCAGCAAAAGTATCTTCAGACGATTGCATCGCCGATTTGGTCGCAGTTTCTTTAAGCCCGCAGCTTTTTATATATTGATTAATTGCTGCTGATTGGTTATTTATGTCAGAATTGCTTAATGATCGGTTCTGGATTGA
>JBBIID010000465.1:0-932 GCA_037446675.1 Paludibacter sp. | reverse complement strand
CATCAGCAAAGTAAGCCTCTAGTGTGTAATTTTTAATAGGATCTATTTCGCCTCCTTCTGCAATCCGATATAATGTGCTCGCATTATAAAGTCTCGAAATAATAGCGGCTTGAAACTTATCGGTGTATGCCTGATCGTAATCAATTTTTTTCTTTAACTGATTTGGTGTTAACCATTGGTTATATGTTTTCAATTGATCAATTAACCAAACTAATGCTTTTTGTTGCTCTGCTTTGCTAAAATATATTTTAACGGATTCGTTGGAGTTTGCTTGCTGTTTAATTTCCTTGAACTCAACTCCGCCTATGTAAGGAACCACGTGAAAAACATGACGCATATATTGTTTGACAACTTCATTGTAAGCCGTTTCAACACTTTCATAACTTTCATTCGGTTCGTATGTCCACTTTTCCAGGTTTTTCATCACAATTTTAAGGTTACTAATAGACAAATTACTAGCTTTAATATGATCATTTCCCAAGTCTTCGGTTTGGTCGGTTGGATCAATCAACCCCATAATTTGTTGTGCTCCAAATTCATACATTGGATCATTTTTCTTTTCGTCGATCCACGCGTTAAGAGCTGACTTCTCATCTTGCGGATTTTTCACATTAGGAATAAGTCTGTAGCCCCAATTAATTGCATATTTATCGTAAACGCCCAGAATAGGAGGCGTGAGTTTTACCCCTTTTTCTAAATCGCCAGGTTGAGCGATAAAATTATTACGGGCATAATCCATTATGCTGGGTGTTGTTCCATACTTTTGCGTAAACGAAGGGCTGCGAAGAGAATCAACGGGGAAGGAGTAACTTGCTCCCATATTGTGCATAAGACCCAAAGTGTGACCGATCTCATGAGCCGCTACATACCGTAGCGATTCTTGCATTACATCGTCATCAAATACAGGTTTTCTTACACGGGAGTCTACGGCA
>JBBIID010000464.1:0-2543 GCA_037446675.1 Paludibacter sp. | reverse complement strand
TTTCCTCGAACGACGGAGGCTGGGTAGAAGTCGACTGGATTCGATTCGAATAATCCCTCTGATTTAAACTTCATGATTGATATTATATTCTTTAGATTCCTGTTCGTTATTTTCAATTATTTATCTATTAAAATGTTCAAAAGTTTTTCGAACGTTTTAAAAACCATTTCTCCCTCTTTGGAAAAGTCATAATAGTATAGTGGTGTGAATGCACTCTTCATAACGGTGCTAATACACTCTTAATAACGGTATGAATGCTTCTTTAGTAGTATTACTAATAACCACGCTTTCGGGCGGATTATATTCATAACCGTTTCAGCAGTAAAACCAAC
Source organism: Paludibacter sp. (assembly GCA_037446675.1). Lineage (GTDB taxonomy): Bacteria > Bacteroidota > Bacteroidia > Bacteroidales > Paludibacteraceae > Paludibacter. The sequence continues at coordinate 2,211 of JBBIID010000464.1, read as the reverse complement.
CTTGCCAAATGTCTCTTATCAGAGGGTGTATCAAAAGCAAGGAAAACTCAAATTTAGCTGCGATGACCTTTGGCTCGCAAATACCTGCAATTTTTCGATATTATTAATGATCTATGTGTCTTATAGATATAAAGTTAATGTGAGTTCGATATAAGAAAATTACTCACCATCTACCAAAATAAGCTTTTAGAATCCAGAAAGGATTCAATGCGAATAACCACGGGTAAAACCCGTGGTATATGAGAATATACAACGAGAACCTTGAAGGGGTTCAATAACTACTATTTATAATTAAGCTTCTTCAGGGTTTAGGTTTGCTTGCATTAACTTCCACGGGTGAACCCCAAGGTTATTTACATTATAGTCCTTCGGATTTTTACAACAAAGGGATTATCTCGTTTTGATAATTCTTATATCGAACTCACGTTAAATTCGCTCTTTTTATTATTTAAATTTATTGATTTTCAGTTTGTTGTAAATGTGGATAAAAGAAATCATTTTTTCCACATTATGAGTTACAACAGCAGGTAATTTAGCACCTTGAAAAAAAGAAAATCAATCTTAAATTTAAGAAAATAATCATGAAACGAATTTACTCTCTTTCCATTTTATTGTTTTGTTTTTTCAGTTGGTTATCCGCGCGCACCATCTATGTCTCCACTTCCGGAAACGATTCCAATCTCGGAACCGAAAATTCTCCCTATTTAAACATTCAAAAAGCTGTTGATGAAGCTCAAGCAGGCGACATTATTTATTTGCGTGGTGGAACTTATATGCTTACAAAGCGAGTAAAGATTGAAAAAGCAGGAACAGAGAACGCTAGAATTTGTCTTTGGGCTTATCCGAGCGAACGTGTGATTATTGATGGTTCAAATGAAGTTGTAAATTCTGTAAATGAGTTCAAGCAAGCTCGTTGCATTTATGTTAATCATTTTGGCGATTATTGGCATTTCAAAAATTTGGAACTGTGTAACGCCAAAGATAATGGTATGAAGCTCGAAGGAAGTTATAATATAGTTGAAAATTGTAAGTTCTACGGAAATAACGATACTGGTCTTCAAATTGGGATGTACAAAGACTTTTCGATTGAGGAAACAAAATCGTTTCCAATTTCGGGTGAACCTCAATTCAATCCGAATTATTCTTATTGTAAGTACAATGTCATTATAAATTGTGATTCGTGGTACAATTACGATAGTAAATCATTCAGCGGAAGCGACGATGGTGGTGATGCTGACGGATTTGCGTGTAAACTTTTCCCTGGTCCGGGTACCGAATTTCATGGTTGTCGGGCGTGGAATAACTCGGATGATAACTGGGATTTATACATGGTTTATCATCCTATCGTAATCGAAAATTGCTGGAGTTGGAATGCCGGAAAAACTTCTACCGGGCAGGAAATTGGAAATGGAAACGGGTTTAAACTTGGTGGCGGAGGAACTTCGGGTGGTGCTGCTTTTTCACAATCGGTTGGAGCTCATGTGGTACATAATTGCGTGGCTTTCGATTGTCTTCACAAAGGTTTTGATCAAAATAATGCTTACGAAGCCATGTATATTTTCAACAATGTGGCATTTGGAAACGAATACAATTACCGTTTTCCAACGGTTTTTATGTATGGTAGCATGTACATGCGTAACAACATCGGATTTAAGCCAACTGTTTTGAATCATGAATTTTTATCGGTGGATAAACCCGGTGCTCAGGTACCAAATACGGCCTTCAACAGCTGGACAACTTTTGATGGCTGCGATCCATATAAAGATGGAAATAAAGTAAATGGAACAAAGGTGTTTGTTCAGGATCATTCAGCACAATTTAAAAGTTTAAGTTCAGCTTTGTTTTTGGCCGATCGTCAGGCGGATGGAAGTTTGCCGGATAATGATTTTTGCAAACTTGTTTCAACAAGCAAGTTTATAAATACCGGTGAAAATATTGAAAATTTTTCTCCTGAAGCTCACAGTCCCGGTGGATTGACACTTCCTCCGCTGACGATACTTTACAATGACGGAAAAGCTGATATGGGAGCTTTTGAAACAGGCGATCCAACTATAGCGACTTTATCGCTAACTTCCGGCAAAGCAAATCAATTCGTGTATACCGGAACTGCAATTCAAACCACAGTGTATAAATGGGGTGGAGCGGCCACAGACGTAACTGTAAGTGATGTCCCTGCCGGATTGAATGTGGTAAAAGATGCAACGGCAAAAA
>JBBIID010000463.1:0-2553 GCA_037446675.1 Paludibacter sp. | reverse complement strand
TCGAGATGAGCAAAAGGCTCATTCACCAAATCTTTCAACGACGAATCGGGCGCAAAGCCTATCTTATAATAGCCTTCGATCACAATATCTTCGCCAGTTTGTACATTTACACTTTTACGTGGCTCATTCCACTGAAGCTTAAACGTTCCAAAACCTTTGATCTTTACCGATTCTCCTGCCAACAACGCATCTTCAATGGTTGTAATCATCATTTTCAAAAACTCTTCAGCAGCGCGTTTACTGACAGAAGCTTTCGATGCTACCAGATCGACAATCTCTTGTGAGGAAATTTTTTCTTTACTATTCATGATGTGGCAAATCTTTAAGTTTATCTTTTAAAATACTGCTTTGCTTAAAATTCACCGCCAATTTTGGAGGAATCAATGTGCGGATTTGTGTAGCCGGATGAACGGAAAGACGCTCTTCTTTCTTTCTTACTTCAAAATTTCCGAAACCCTGAAAACCAATTGTTTTTTCTTCAGCCAGTAGTTCTTTACAGGTTGTGATAGTTGTCTCCAACAAACTCTCCACCACCGATTTCGGGGCGTTCATTTTGGTGGCCATACTGGCAATTAGTTCTTTGTGATTCATAATATATATTTAGTTTGAAAGTTCATGTAGTTCGTAGAGTTGGAAAGTTTTTAAAGTTCTTAAAGTTGAAAGTTTATAAAGACATTTTGCTTTATAACTTTATAAACTTTATAACTTTTTACTTTACAAACTACACTCCGTATAAATCGAAATCAGTTGCATCAACGATTTTAGCTTGATAAAATTCTCCAACTTCAACACCTTTTGTCGCAAGCGGAATCAACACTTCGGGATCAACTTCGGGCGAGTCGAATTCGGTTCTACCCACAAAATACTCATCCTCTACCCGATCAATCATCACCTTCATCGTCTTACCAATCTTCGTTTGGTTTATCTCTGCAGATATTTCCTGCTGAATAGACATTATTTCGTTGACGCGCTGCTGCTTTACTTCATCTTCAATATCATCCTGATATGTTTTATAAGCGTAAGTTCCTTCTTCATTCGAAAAAGCAAATGCTCCCAAACGCTCAAAACGAGCTTTACGGACAAATTCTTTCAACTCTTCCACATCTTTTTCCGTTTCGCCCGGATGTCCGAGTAAAAGTGTAGTCCGCAGATGAATGCCCTGCACTTCAGCTCTCAGCCTTTCAACCAGTTCATAAGTTTGAGCTTTCGTAAAATTCCGGCGCATTTGCTTCAACATATTATCGCTCACATGTTGCAAAGCAATATCCAGATAATTACAAACATTTTCTCTCTCACGCATCACCTTAAGCAAATCGTACGGAAAATGAGCCGGATACGCGTAATGCAATCTCAACCACTCCACACCGGAAATATCAGACAATCTTTCGGTCAGTTCTGCTAATTTCAACGTTTTGTAACGATCCTGTCCGTAATACGACAAATCCTGAGCAATCAACTGAAACTCCTTTACGCCTTTACCAACCAAACCTTTCACCTCATTTTCGATGTCCTCCATCGAACGCGAGCGGTGTTTTCCGGTAATAATCGGAATAGCACAATACGAGCAGGTGCGATTGCAACCTTCCGAAATTTTTATGTAAGCGTAATGATTTGGCGTTGTCAGCGTTCGTTCCAATCGCAAATCAGCCCGGTATTCCTGACCAATTTCTTTCAGAATTTCGACATAATTGAATTTCCCGTAAAACCTATCCACTTCCGGAATCTCCATACTCAATTCCTTCAAATACCGTTCGGAAAGACAGCCCATCACAAACAACTTCCCAATTTTATCCTGTTTGCGCAAGTTTGCAAACTGCAAAATGGTATTAATGCTCTCTTCCTTGGCATCTCCAATGAATCCGCAAGTATTGATAATCACAATTTCACCATCGGGATTTTCGGCATCATGACGAACATTATAACCCAGCGCATCAAACTGGCGCATCAACTGCTCAGAATCCACCAGGTTTTTGGAACAGCCCAACGTAACAATATCAACCGTTCCTTTATTATTTAAATTCTTCAACTTAAAATACAATTTTCTAAATACAAAATATCTAAAGCAATAATGATTTGAAGTTTATTCAAACAGCGAAGCTACAAACTCTTCTCTGTTGAAAACCTGCAAATGATCCATGCCTTCACCTAATCCGATATATTTCACCGGAATTTTAAATTGATCGGAAATACCAATCACAACACCACCTTTGGCCGTTCCATCCAATTTTGTGATGGCCAAAGACGTAACCGCTGTCGCTTTTGTGAATTGTTTTGCCTGTTCGAATGCATTTTGTCCCGTAGATCCATCCAAAACCAACAACACTTCGTGCGGAGCATCCGGAACCACTTTTTGCATTACATTTTTGATTTTCGTCAATTCGTTCATCAAATTGATTTTGTTATGCAAACGTCCTGCCGTATCAATAATAACCACATCGGCATTGTTCGATTTTGCCGAGGCAATAGTATCGTAAGCCACCGAAGCAGGATCAGAACCCATTTTTTGTTTAATAACCGGTACTCCTGCACGTTCACCCCAAACCACCAACTGAT
>JBBIID010000462.1:0-2565 GCA_037446675.1 Paludibacter sp. | reverse complement strand
CAGGCATACCTCATTTAGGTGTACCTTTCATGAACAAGGTAGAAGCCATTCATGGATATTCTTATGGAAGCGGAGCTACAATTTTCCCTCAATCTATAGCACAAGGAGCTACCTGGAATAAACAATTAATTGAGAAAATGGCTGGTGCTATTGCCGATGAAGCTGTAAGCGCTCATACTATTCAAGCATGGTCACCTGTACTTGATGTAGCTCAGGATCCACGTTGGGGACGTTGTGAAGAAACTTATGGCGAAGATCCTGTATTGGTTTCTCAAATTGGAGGTGCATGGATTAAGGGTTATCAATCGAGAGGACTTTACACCACGCCAAAACATTTTGCAGTGCACGGAGCTCCACTTGGAGGTCGCGATTCGCATGATATTGGTTTATCCGAACGTGAAATAAGAGAAATTCATTTGGTTCCTTTCCGACATGTGATCGAAAATTACGATTGTCAGTCAATTATGATGGCATATTCTGATTTTTTAGGTGTGCCAATTGCAAAAAGTAAAGAGCTATTACAGAATATATTAAGAGAGGAATGGGGCTTCAATGGATTTATTGTAAGCGATTGTGGTGCTATCGGAAACCTAACTGCCAGAAAACACTATGTTGCTGAAGATTATGTTGAGGCTGCTAATCAGGCGCTGGCTGCCGGCATTGCCACCAATTGTGGAGATGCTTACAAAAACAAAGAGGTTATCGAAGCTGCTAAAAACGGAAAAATAAATGTTTCTGATTTGGACAGGACGTGTAGAAGTATTTTGCGGATGATGTTTTCCAATCAGCTTTTCGAAAATAATCCGGCAAAACCGTTGGATTGGAATAAAATTTATCCAGGTTGGAACACTCCCGAACACAAAGAACTTGCTCGACAAATTTCACGCGAATCGATTGTTTTGCTCGAAAATAAAAACAATGTGTTACCATTGTCGAAGTCAATCAAAAACATAGCTGTAATAGGTCCTGGAGCCGATAATCTACAGCCTGGAGATTATACTCAAAAACTACAACCCGAACAGCTAAATTCTGTTCTAACTGGAATAAAAAAGACGGTGGGAGCCAACACAAAAATATGGTATGAGAAAGGTTGTGAGTTTTTTAATAAAGATTACTATGATATTAAGACGGTTTTAAAAGCTGTCAAAAAATCAGATATTGTAGTGATGGTGTTAGGAGATTGTACCGGAAGTGAAATGGAAAAGGACGCAATGCGTACATCAGGTGAAAATCACGATTTGGCAACGCTTCGATTGCAAGGATACCAACAGGATATGCTTGAAGAGGTATGCGCTACAGGCAAACCAGTAATTCTTGTTTTACAATCGGGGAGACCTTATGATTTGTCCTATGCCGCTAAACATTGTGCAGGAATTTTAGTGAATTGGTTACCCGGACAAGAAGGTGGATATGCAACAGCCGATGTCCTTTTTGGTGATTACAATCCTGCAGGAAGACTACCTATGACTTTTCCGCGAAATGTTGGTCAGGTGCCTAATTATTATAATTTCAAAACGTCAGGAAGGCGCTACGAGTATTCTGATATGGAGTTTTATCCGTTATATCGTTTTGGTTATGGGCTTAGCTATACACAGTTTGAATATTCAGATTTGTCGACAACTATCAATAATGATGGAACCATTAATGTAAAGGCAAAAGTGACAAATACAGGTTCAAAGGCAGGAGATGAAGTAGCTCAGCTTTATGTTACAGACATGTATGCATCAGTAAAAACCCGTATAATGGAATTGAAAGATTTTACCAGGATTGCCTTGAATCCAAATGAAACGAAAGAGGTAACTTTTACTTTAAAACCTTACGATATATCATTGCTAAATGACAAAATGGATCGAGTGGTAGAGGCTGGAGACTTCAAAATTATGGTTGGTGGGAAAAGTCCATCGTACGTTGCAAAAGATAAAATAAAAGATAGCGTGGGCTTCGAAAAATCGACTGAAGGAGTAAATACGACAATTGATTATCCTTATTCTTTTGCTACTGATTTTCAACTGACATACATTGGAACAGAAAAAAATATAATTAATAATACAGAGAAGATTGCCGTGAAGGTAAAAAACACAGGTAACATTAATGGAACTGACAAAGTGGAATTATATTTAAATGGAACTCTTGTAGATGAGGTGCATCACTTCGAATTGGATTCTGGCAAAGAAAAAATAATTCATTTTGATATTCCTTCGGGATTTTCTGGTAATGTTGTATTAACCACAAAATACAAAACGGTGATTACCACTATATGATAAAGCTAACGGTTTGTTAGAAGTTTATATATCGTTAATTGTAAATAAATGAGACCATTGTGTTCACAAACAAAAAAATACATAAGCAAATAAAGTTTGTTGTTTGCTTATGTATTGCAATGTCAGCATTCGCATGCGGTAACGTAAGTGATATGACTCCGGTAGATTATGTAAATCCTTATATTGGCAATATTAGTCATTTATTAGTTCCTACCTATCCTACAGTTCATCTTCCGAATAGCATGCTTAGAGTCTATCCGGAACGAGAGAATTACACAAGCAATACAATAGCCGGCTTGCCTCT
>JBBIID010000461.1:0-2567 GCA_037446675.1 Paludibacter sp. | reverse complement strand
AGTTCACTGCAAAGTCACAAAGTTTTTGCAATCCATCCACAACAGCGCTTTTCAATTGCTCGGGAGTACCTTCGCCTGCTGCATTAACACGAATAGAACGACAACCGAGAAACGCCGCTGCTTTTACCCATTTATAGTGATTTTTTACTGCTTCATCTCTTTTATCAGGATTTGCATCGCCTAGGTTTCCTTCGCCGTCTACCATAATCAAATTTGAAACGACATTATATTTCAAACATTCGTTTTTCAGCTTGTTCATATACACACTATCCTCGGCATTTTCCTTGTTCCCGAACAAAACGTTTACATATTCCACAGCACCGATATTAAACTCCGTTCGTGCAATGCGCGGAAAGTCGAGATTGCTGATTTTGCCGGACTGAATAGCGCGATGGAGCGACCATTCGGCCAACGAAATTTTTGTAGTTTGTGCATTCATAACCGAAAAAAGCAACAAAGAAAAAACGAATGTAAATTTGACTCTCATATAAAAAGAAATATCTGTTTCGGAATTGGAATAATTTCAAACAAAGATAGTGAGATATTTTTATTGAACAAACAAGAGTTGATCCGTATATGCGGAAAACTTAAGCTTTAATTGCATTTTCACATCATGTTTGTTTTTGCATTTTCATTCAAAAAAACTACTTTTGTTCTTGAAATTCAGAAGCACTAATTTCTGAGTGCTATTCATTTAAATTCAAAGTATACAAATGAACAATTTAATTAAAACTACAATTATGTCACTAGCAGTGCTGGCAACATCATGCGCTCCGAAAGATGAAACCCCAATCATCGGAAAGCAACATCCCAAAATTGAAAATGGGCGCATGACTCCTGAAGTACTATGGTCGTTTGGCCGTATCGGCGGATTGCAGGTTTCGCCTGACAATTCAAAAATTCTTTACAGCGTTTCGTATTATAGCATCGAGGAAAACAAGAGTAACTCTGAACTTTTTGTAATGAACAGCGATGGAAGTGACAAAAAACAAATCACCGAAACTGCCACCAAAGAAGTTGCTGCAAAATGGATGAACGATGGCAAACGTATCGCCTTTCTTTCGTCGGAAAGTGGAAGCATGCAACTATGGATAATGAATTCGGATGGTAGCGACCGCAAACAGATCACAACACGCGAAGGTGGAATCACTGATTTTTCTTTCTCGCCCGACGAAACAAAACTTCTTTTTGTGGCTGACGTAAAATACGGCGAACGCACTGTCGACAAATACCCCGACCTTCCAAAATCGAGCGGGATCGTCGTTCACGATTTGATGTACAAACATTGGGACGAATGGACTCAAACTGTACCTCATCCATTTGTGGCTAATTTCAAGGAAACAAAAATTGAAAACGAAAAAGATATTCTCGAAGGCGAACCGTACGAAAGTCCGATGAAACCATTTGGCGGCATCGAACAGCTGGCGTGGAGTCCCGATGGAAAAACCGTTGCTTACACCTGCCGTAAAAAAACGGGAATGGCGTGCGCTATTTCCACCAACTCGGATATTTATTTTTACAACTTAGAAAACGGAAAAACAGAAAATAAAACGGAAGGTATGATGGGTTACGACCAGAATCCGGTTTTCTCACCCGATGGCAAATGGTTGGCATGGGAAAGTCAGGAACGCGATGGTTGCGAATCGGATAAAATCCGTTTGTTTATCATGAATACCGAAACGGGAGAAAAAACTGATTTGTCGGCTAATTTCGATCAGAATTCAGAGAAATTGCGTTGGACTGCTGACAGCAAATCCATTTATTTTGTAAGTTGCTGGCACGCCATGACACAGGTTTACCGTGCTGACATTGCCGAAAAATTGATCGTTCCTGTAACTACCGGTGTTCACGATTACGAAGAAGTGGCTCCTGCCGGCGATAAACTCATTGCTTTGATGCATTCGATGAGCAAACCAAACGAAGTATATTCCGTTGATCCAAAAACAGGAAAAGACACCGAACTTTCGTTCGAAAACAAAGAAATTCTGGATCAACTGAAAATGGGAAAAGTAGAAGAACGTTGGATTACCACTACCGACAACAAACAAATGCTTACATGGGTAATCTATCCACCTGATTTTGATTCTACCAAAACTTATCCAACTCTGCTTTATTGCCAGGGAGGACCTCAATCGCCGGTTAGTCAGTTCTGGTCGTACCGCTGGAATTTCCAGATAATGGCTTCCAACGACTACATTATCGTAGCTCCTAACCGCAGAGGATTGCCCGGATTTGGCAGCGAATGGTTAAATCAGATTAGTGGAGACTATGGTGGACAAAACATGAAAGATTACCTATCGGCTATCGACGAAGTGGCAAAAGAACCTTTTGTAAACAAAGACAAATTAGGTTGTGTTGGTGCCAGCTATGGTGGTTTCTCTGTTTATTGGTTAGCCGGACACCACGAAAAACGCTTCAAAGCATTTATTGCGCACGATGGCATGTTCAACCTTCCGCAGCAATATCTTGAAACAGAAGAAATGTGGTTCGTGAACTGGGATTTGGGTGGCGCTTATTGGGATAAAAACAACGCCACTGCTCAAAAATCGTATGCCAACTCGCCTCAT
>JBBIID010000460.1:0-2577 GCA_037446675.1 Paludibacter sp. | reverse complement strand
GCAACATTAGTCATTTATTGGTGCCAACTTATCCAACTGTACATTTACCTAACAGTATGTTAAGGGTTTATCCTGAGCGAGCAGACTATACATCCGATATGATTGCTGGATTGCCCATAGTTGTTACAAGCCATCGAGGTAATTCTGCGTTTAATATTAGCCCGGTGCCGGCAAATATGGTTGTGTTTAAACCAGTTGTGAACTATTCATATGATAATGAAATTATTACTCCGTATAGATATTCCGTTTATCTGGATGAAAGCAAAATTTGGGTAGATTATGCGCCTTCACATCAGGCCGGAGTTTACAACCTGCGATTTAAAGAAAATGGTCTTAATAAGATAATAATCAATGCACGGAAGGGGCATTTAAAACGTACCGAGAAAAGCATTTTCGGTTGGCAGTCAGTTGGAGATGAAGAAACAAAAATTTATTTGTATTTAGAAACCAAAGAAACTCCACAATGCGTTGGAGCTTTAGATAAAAATAATAATGCAATCAATTACGATATTGATACTGTAAACGATAAGAATGAAGCTTTTATATTAGAATTTTTAGCAAAAGAGATTAATATACGCTACGGAATTTCATTTATAAGTGTTGAACAAGCACGAAAAAACCTGGAGCGGGAGATTAAAACTTACGATGTAGGTGAAATTGCTAACTCAGGGCGTAATGAGTGGAACAAGGTTTTAAGCAAAATTGAAGTATCAGGTGGTACTGCTGATGAAAAAACGGTGTTTTATACAGCTTTGTACAGAACATACGAGCGTATGATAAACATTAGCGAAGATGGAAGATATTATAGCGCTTTCGATAAACAAGTACATTCAGATGGAGGCAAGCCTTTTTATACCGACGATTGGATTTGGGATACTTATAGAGCTGTACATCCATTGAGAGTTCTGATTGAACCTGAAATGGAGAAAAACATGATTAATTCTTACATTCAAATGGCTCAACAAACAAAAGATGGCTGGATGCCCACTTTTCCTGAAATCACCGGCGACAGTCATCGTATGAATGGAAATCATGCAGTTGCCGTTGTTTGGGATGCATATTCCAAAGGGTTGCGCGGTTTTGATTTGGAAAAGGCTTACTTTGCTTGCAAAAAAGCATTAACCGAAAAATCATTATTGCCATGGACGAAAATTCCAAATACGGAGCTAGATTATTTTTATAATAAAAACGGATATTATCCTGCTTTAAGAATTGGAGAAATCGAATATGTCAATGAAGTAGATTTACTTGAGAAACGTCAATCTGTTGCTGTCACTCTTGGCACTTGCTATGATGACTGGTGCTTGTCGCAAATTGCAAAAGAATTAGGCAAAGAGGATGATTATAAATTCTTTTATAATCGTTCGTTTAATTATCGCAATTTATTCAATAAAAAAACTGCTTTCTTTCATCCAAAAGATATAAACGGCGAGTTTATAGAACCGTTTGACTATCGATACTCAGGTGGGCGAGGAGTAAGAGATTATTATGATGAGAACAATGGTTGGACATATAGATGGGATCTTCCTTTTAATGCTGCGGATTTAATTTCGCTAATGGGGTCAGCAGAAAAGTTTTCTGAAAATTTAGATCAAACTTTCAAGGAACCTTTGGGTAAAAGTAAATCTCAGTTTTATGCTCAACTACCTGATCAAACAGGAAACGTCGGTCAATTTTCGATGGCTAACGAGCCATCGCTTCATATTCCGTATTTGTATAATTATGCAGGTAAACCGTGGAAAACTCAAAAGAGAATAAGGTCGCTGTTAAATCAATGGTTCAGGAACGATTTGAAAGGAGTTCCCGGCGATGAAGATGGTGGAGGAATGTCTGCTTTTGTCGTTTTTTCGGCTATTGGATTTTATCCTGTTACACCCGGCATTCCGGTATACAATATTGGTTCTCCCTTATTTGAAAAGGTGAAGATAAAACTTGGCAATGGAGCGATTTTTGAAATAATTGCAAAAAATTGTTCCAGCCAAAATAAATTCATTCAGTCGGCAACCTTAAATGGAAAAGTATGGAACAAACCATGGTTTTCGCATAAAGACATAATAAATGGGGGACGGTTGGAGCTTGTTATGGGAAATGAAGCCAATTACAATTGGGGTAGTGGAGTAGAAAATGTGCCGCCTTCTGCTATAAATCTCAAAGGAAAAATAGACTGAACTAACAATCTTTTGAAGAGTATATTTAATCTAATTAAATAGGAAGTCAATTTTGAACCAATCATCAAAATTGACTTTCTATTTTTCTGTATATTTAAAGTGAAAATTAAGAAATGTCTTCATTTACTTTCACAACCACATTGCCGCATTTTCGGCCGCTATCGACATATCTGTGAGCCTCAACTATTTGGTTAAGTGTAAACTCTTTGTCGATAACAGTTTTGAGTTTGCCTTTTTCTATCAGATCTTTTATTTCCCAAAGTTCTGCATTCCCTTTATTTCGTATGTCGTTAACGGTTACAAATCTACCTCCTGTTGCAAGCAGATGTTTACAAATAGATTTATTTGCTTTTCCCACTGCATCGAATACAATATCAAACTGGTTATAAAGCTCCGTGAAATCTTGATT
>JBBIID010000459.1:0-2613 GCA_037446675.1 Paludibacter sp. | reverse complement strand
ATGATGCTCCTGCGATGAAGATTGATATTTTATTGCCGCAAGAATGTTAGCTACTAGTCCGCGAATAATTTTCCAGTTCAGTTCTGTCTGAAATTTCAGATCTGTTACATTCAAATCAATGTAGTTATTGTCTAACTCGTGGAATATGTTGAATGGAGCATAATTACGGGTATAAAATTCATTGGGATCTAATGTGCGTGAGGAATTCAGTGCAAAACTGTACGGATTAATATCAAATTCACGTTTCACTTCGCCACTTACCACATCAACATCCTGACTCAGCGTTCCCGGTGCTTTTTGTTTGCGGTACGATCCATTGGTCAACATATTTAATGTCAGATTTTTAGAAATATTATACGATCCATTAACATTGGCTGTATAACGCTCTACAGAGCTCGACTTCGTCCAGCCCGGATCATCAAAAACCGACAATGAAACATAAAACTGAGCTTTATCCGTACCAGATGAAATACTTAATGCGTGATTCTGAGTCAGATTTTGATTAAATAACAGATTAAACCAATCTGTATTACGGAATTCGGCTTTTTGCAGATATGCATTTTTCGCAGGAGTTGAATTTTCGAGTCCATATCCGCCATTTTCATATTGATTAATCAGGTGATACATTTTGCCATATACTCCGCTATTGGCAGCACCTGCGATTGAAGCAAACTCCAGCCAACCTTTAGTTTCCATTTCCTGATAAATGCCCATTTGCTGTTGCGAGTTCGAGATGTTAAAATCAGAATAGCTCGGGATCATTCGCGATGTGAACTCTCCCGTATAATTGATCCTGTTCACTCCCGCTCTTCCTTTTTTAGTAGTGATAACCACCACTCCAGCCATGGCTCGAGCTCCATAAATCGAAGTTGCCGAACCATCTTTCAAAATTTGGAAACTTTCGATATCGTCGGCATTAATGCCCGCGATTGCTGATGAAATCAACGTTTCGGCATTTCCGGAGGATAAATCGTCGCTCGAAACATCTATCGCATCTTCCACCACCACGCCATCAACGACCCAAAGCGGTTTTGAATTTCCATAAATAGAGGTTGCACCACGAACACGAATTTTTGGAGCAGTACCAAAAGTTCCCGACACATTCTGAACCGACACACCGGCAGAACGACCTTCCAATGCTCGACTCACATCAGTAATTCCATCAATTTTAGTTTTTGCAGCATCCAGCTTGTCCGTAGCACCAGTAAACAGGCGCTTGTCTACTTTCACCATTCCGGTTACCACCACTTCTTCCAATTGTTGCGCATCCGGATACATCTTAATTTTCATTCCCTGTTTTACCTCCAACTCCTGAGTTTTCATTCCGATATATGAAATAACGATGGTTTTATACTCTTTTGGGAGAGAAAGTTCAAATTTTCCGTAGATATCTGTTATTGTCCCTATTTGATTGTTTCCTTTTGCGAAAATGGTTGCCCCGATTATCGGTTCATCCAAATCATCAACTACCGTTCCGGTAATTTTCAAAGATTGACTAGCCGAAATACCAATCAAAATAAACAATAAAGAAAATAATATTAGCAATCTTCGCATAACGACTCAACTAATCATTTAATTTTTTTATGAAAACATACAAAAATACACAAATAAATTAAAACGAAATCCGTTTTACAAACAAATGGTTAAATTTTAGAATTAAGAATGATACTAAGTGTCGATCATAGAAAATACAAACGAATATTTATATATAAGGCTCTATTTATCATTATATCATACTAAAAAAAATCACTTTCCAATTTTATTAAAATTTTTACATTATATTTGCTTTTCAATAAAAAGTATAAACTTATAACAAATATGAAACAGCTATTAAAAAAAATTGTGTTGCTAAATTTAGTCGCTTTGTTTACGCTCTCTTCGTGCGTTAAAAACGAAGTGACAAATCTTGAGTTGGATAAATCGACAATTGCAATAAACATAGGACAAAGTGATACTTTAAATGTGACCATCACATCAACAGGCGATATTAATGCCCAACCCCTTAGCTGGACATCAAGCAAAAATGATGTGGTGACTATTGTTGAAGACAATAGTTCGAGCCAAATTGGCTCTAAAAGCAATACGATATCAAAAACTTTTTTGATAACCGCATTAAAAACGGGAACTTCAATCATTACGTTGATGGCTGGAGAAAAAACGGTTTCGTGCGAAGTTGTGGTTGGACAACGAAACCTATCTTTCAATAAAGTATTTGCTTCTAATTACGGCGATTATTATGACATCGAGAATAACAGTTTTGACATGTACTTGCTTGAAAACACTTTGAGCGTAGATGACTCCGGCAGACTGGTTGGAACAGGTACTATTTTATATCTTGATTTCATTGTTCCGATCACTCAAAACACAATGGCGGACGGACAATTTCTTATGTCTAACAACGGAGAGGCAAATACGTTCTTCTCTGGAGAAGCAATCGAATCGGGTGGAGAGACTTATCTTGTTGGAAGTAGAATCGAAACTTTTACCGAAACAGATGCAACTGTTTGGCTCATAAAAGATGGTCAGTACACCGTTACATCTGATGGTAATAATTTCCGTATTGAAGGAGATCTTATTACTGCGGACAATGAAGTAATTCATTTCTCATACGAT
>JBBIID010000458.1:1363-2613 GCA_037446675.1 Paludibacter sp. | reverse complement strand
ATTAATTACAAAAGCAAATGTTGCCGGTGTTATGTGTGCCTACAATCGCTTAAACGGACAACCTTGTTGTGGAAATGACCTTTTGTTAAACGACATTCTTCGAAACCGCTGGAAGTTTAATGGTTATATGACTTCTGATTGTGGCGCAATTAACGATTTCACAGTGAACCATAAAACTCATGCGACTCCCGAACAGGCCGCAGCCGATGCTGTTTTACACGGTACCGATTTGGAATGCGGCGAGGTTTATGTGGCATTGAAGGAGGCACTCAATAAAGGATATTTGACAGAACAGGATATTGATAAAAGTGTGAAACGACTGTTCTCTATACGTTTCCGGCTGGGAATGTTTGAACCAGCTCAAAGCATTTCTTTCGACACGATAACAACAGCCGTTCTCGAGAGCAAATCGCATCATCAACAAGCACTCCAGATGGCGCAAAAATCGATGGTATTACTTAGGAATAAAGGAATTCTTCCGCTAAAATCCAACATAAAAAGAGTTTTGTTGACCGGTCCGAATGCCGACAATGAGGAAATTCAATTGGGTAATTACAATGGCATTCCGACTCAAATAATAACTCCACTTAAAGCACTTGCCAATATACCGGGTATTGAAGTAGTTTATAAAAAAAGTACAGATATTTTGACGACCAACAATTTGGATGAACAAAACATTTTGTCCGACTTAAAAAATTATGATGCTGTGATTTATGTTGGAGGAATAACACCTCGCCTTGAAGGAGAAGATGGCGATGCCGGTAAAGGAAGTTTCGAAGGATTTTATGGAGGCGATCGAACCAATATTTTGTTACCAACCGTACAAACTGCTTTTATGAAAAAACTAAAAGCTGCCGGAAAACCTCTAATTTTTGTCTGTATGTCGGGCAGTGCCATGGCATTCGACTGGGAAGCAAAAAATGCAGATGCAATTATTCAGGCATGGTACGGCGGACAAGATGCCGGAACGGCAATTGCAGATATAATCACTGGAAAATATAATCCTGCCGGTAGACTTCCTGTAACTTTTTATACAGGAAATGCCCAATTACCGGAAATGCAGGACTATTCGATGAAAAACCGCACTTATCGCTATTACAAAGAAAACGTGCTTTACCCATTTGGTTACGGACTTAGCTATACAAAGTTTAAATACAAATGGAGTGCAAAACCGAAAAAAAATTATACCGAAAACGATACTATTCGTTGCAATGTCACTATAAAAAATATCGGAACCTTATCCGGTGATG
>JBBIID010000458.1:0-1353 GCA_037446675.1 Paludibacter sp. | reverse complement strand
CAGGCGTATATCGAATATCCTTCCGGTTTACAGCTACCTCTGAAAGAATTACGTGATTTTGCGCGAATCGGTTTAACCTCCGGGCAAATGAAAACTCATACCATAAATATACCTGTACAAGATCTAAAAAAATGGGGCGAGGATTCGCAAAACAGAGAGACAATCACAGGAAAATATCATTTATATATCGGAGCAAATGCCAACAATAAGAAATTATCATATTCTTTTGAAATAAATCGTTAAACAAACTATTTTTAAATACATTATGAGAGCTTTGTTTGTCCTTTTCTTTCTTTCGTTTGGTCTAATTCATTCGAACTCACAAGAGGTAAATATCGGTTCGATTCCATATTCTCTAAAATTTGAAAACGAACCTCAGAATTTTTATATTGTAGGTGCAAATCATATACAAATTACTGCCGGAGAAAAAACCGATTTATTCATAAGTCCCGATGGAAAGTTTGTGACCAATAAATCTCCTAGGTTATTATTCAAACCTGACACCGATTTTATTCTAACAACCAAAATTTCCTTAGAATTTAAGTCTAATTGGGATGCCGGAGTTTTACTTGTATATAACGACAGTTTGCATTACGCAAAATTCTGCTTCGAAAAGGATTACACCGGGCAGAAAAGAATTGTGTCGGTTGTTTGCAACGAAAGAGGAGATGATTGCAACTCGTTAGCTATTGCAGCGAATGAAGTGTTTTACAGAATAATTGGTTCTCCAAACGATGATGTATTTTCATTTTATTACTCTTCAGACAATAAATCATGGTATCTGATACGAAGTTTCCGGTTGTTGAAGACCGACAACATCCGCGTCGGATTTAGTTCTCAATCGCCTGCCGGCAAATCCTGTATTGTAGATTTTAGTGATATAGAACTTCAAAAGAGAAAACCAATTGACTTTTGGAAAGGCAATTGAGTCATCATGACATACATTACAACTAAAAAAATATAAAATAATATCTCAACAATCTCTTCATGAAAAAAACTGCTTTTTTATCGCTGCTTTTTATCTTCACTTTCCTTACATTGGGTAATAGCAAAAATTCAGAATCGTTTAAACAAATTGATTCATACATAGGTTCTGGTGGACATGGACATGTTTTTATTGGTGCCAGCGTTCCCTTCGGAGCTGTGCAAGTTGGTCCAAACAATATCTTCAAAGGATGGGACTGGTGCTCGGGTTATCATTATTCCGACAGTATCATAATTGGTTTCTCACAAACACACCTCAATGGTACAGGTTGTCCGGATATGGGAGATATTCTGATTATGCCTTACACAGGCAAAATACGCATAAAAAGAGGTGAGCAAAAAGATATTTCCGACGGATATGCTTCATAT
>JBBIID010000457.1:2039-2617 GCA_037446675.1 Paludibacter sp. | reverse complement strand
TTACTTGTCAACGGAATTATTGGAGGTGTAGGTGGAGTCATTGTTTTTTTACCGAATATCCTTATCTTATATTTCTTCATCTCGCTTATGGAAGATACAGGATATATGGCTCGTGCAGCATTTATCATGGATAAAATAATGCACAAAATGGGACTTCACGGCAAATCGTTCATTCCACTTATTATGGGATTCGGGTGTAATGTTCCGGCTATTTTAGCAACACGGACAATCGAGAACAGAAATAGTAGAATGATTACTATTCTAATTAATCCATTAATGTCGTGTAGTGCACGTCTACCTGTTTATCTTTTACTTGCAGGAGCATTTTTTCCCGATCACGCAGGGCTTGTTTTGTTTGGAATTTATATGAGTGGAATCGTACTTGCTGTTGCTATATCGAAACTTTTCAAGCGGTTTCTTTTCAAAAAAGACGAAACTCCTTTCGTAATGGAATTGCCTCCCTACCGAGTTCCAACAATGAAATCAATGCTGAATCACACTTGGGAAAAAGGAGAACAATATTTAAAGAAAATGGGAACCATTATACTAATGGGATCAATTATCGTTTGGTTTTAGAT
>JBBIID010000457.1:0-2023 GCA_037446675.1 Paludibacter sp. | reverse complement strand
CCACGCCCAGAACATAGCGAACAAATGACCGCCCAAGAACGAATGGAACAACAGGAAAATTCATATATTGGTCAGATAGGACATTTTATTCAACCGGTTATCGCTCCACTTGGTTTCGACTGGAAAATTGGAGTTTCACTACTTTCGGGAGTAGCTGCCAAAGAAATAGTAGTCAGCACATTGAGCGTTCTTTACACCGGCGACCCCGACGGCGACGTAAATTCATTATCCAACCGACTAAAAACGGAAATAAAACCTGATGGAAATCCATCGTTTACTCCCGTTATTGCACTGGGATTAATGCTTTTTGTCCTGATTTATTTTCCTTGCTTGGCTACCATTGTAGCTATAAAAAACGAAACGCGCAGCTGGGGTTGGGCATTGTTTGCTGCTAGTTACAGCCTAATTCTTGCCTGGTTGGTAGCTTTTGCGGTTTTTCAATTATTCGGATAACGAAGAACAATTTTCGTCGAAGAACGTTTAATTGAACACTATCAGAAACACAAAATGCAGGATATATTTGTTTTAACTATAGGATTAATCGTATTCGGCTATGTAAGCTGGAAGATTTTTAAGCTTGTCACACGCAAACCGGGAGCTTTGGATAAATGTGGTGGGTGTACAGGTTGCGCCTTGAAAGAAAGAATTAACTGCAATTTAAAATAAAAATACCCTGTGTTTATTTTACAGTTTCGTAAAGTCCACTGCAAGCATCTTCAAGCAAGTCAATTACCCGCTCGAAACCCTGATCGCCACCATAATACGGATCCGGAACAGATGAAGCACTCATTTCTCTGCAAAAATCAGTCATTCTGTGAATTTTTTCCGCATCTGCATTGGTAGAAGCCAACCGTTTCAATCCGGCAATATTATCTTCGTCCATTCCTATTATCATATCGAATTTCGAAAAATCCGATTTCCCTACAGGGCGCGAACGATGAACCAAATTATAGCCCCTTTTCGAAGCATGAAATCTCATTCTGCTATCCGGCAATTCGCCTTCGTGATAACTCAGAAGCCCTGCTGAATCTATTTCAAATCTATCAGAATCATTTTCTCGTTCCAAGATTTTACGAAAAACACCTTCCGCCATTGGCGAACGACAAATATTTCCCAAGCAAACAAAAAGGATTGATTTCTTAGCCATAATAAAAAAAAAGACTCCAATGATAACATGCGTTAAAATTGGAGTCTGAACAAATTATAAAAATATCAAATTGACAAAATTTGCAAAACTCCGACTAAATTTTCATTTACCGGTTTATCATCTTTGATCGCCTTTGTAAACGGAACATTTACAATTACATCGTTCACAATTCCAATCATAATGCTGCGTTGTTCATCCAACAAAGCATCGACAGCAGCAACACCCATTCTGCTAGCCAAAATTCGGTCGTAAGCAGTAGGAGAACCGCCACGCTGAATGTGTCCGAGAATAGTTACACGGACATCATACTCAGGATGTTCTTTTCTCATTCGTTCGGCCAAACCGTTGGCACCACCCGTGATATCACTTTCGGCCACGATAACAATACTACTGTTTTTCGATTTACGAAATCCGTTGCGAATCAATTCTTCCAGTTGATCCACTTTTGTTTCGCGTTCAGGAATAATAGCCGCCTCAGCACCTGAAGCCAGCGCACTGTTCAATGCTAAAAAACCTGCGTCACGACCCATTACTTCGATAAAAAACAAACGTTCGTGCGAGGATGCTGTATCACGAATTTTATCGACCGCATCGATAATTGTATTCAAAGCCGTATCGTATCCAATAGTAGAATCGGTGCCAAATAAATCATTATCAATAGTTCCCGGTAAACCTACTATAGGAACATTGTATTCTTGCGCAAAAATACGAGCTCCGGTAAAAGTTCCATCTCCTCCGATAACAACCAGAGCATCAATATCTTCTTTTTGCATATTTTCGTATGCCAACCGACGGCCTTCGGGAGTTCTGAACTCAGCACAACGGGCACTTTTCAATATTGTACCACCCTGCTGAATGATATTACTTACATTTTGG
>JBBIID010000456.1:0-2628 GCA_037446675.1 Paludibacter sp. | reverse complement strand
CCCAGTTATGGGTTGCTCCGTCATTAGCATCGGCAATATACAATGTGTTCATTACATTATTTACTACTCCATTAATTGAAGCGTCAAGACCGCTAATTTTGAATGAATAACTAGCTGTTGCATCGAGCAGACAAACATCAGGAATCTTCCATGGTTCTTGAATTGTAAATTCACCGAAACCAGAAGGAATGCTATAATAAGCATAGTTTCTACCAGTATATGTTGCTTCAAGTCCAACTTTGAAACCTCCAAACAGTCTGTAGGATGCGCCAAGCGAAGCGGTTGTTTGGGCTGAGTTGCCAACATGTACTCCTTTTGTGTTGAGCGTCATGTAAGCGTGATTTGCACTAAATTCTTCAACAATGTTTCCATTCGCATCTACTGGTTGCATTTCGCGGTTGTAGCAATATCCCGAAGGATTGCTATTCCAACGCCAATCACCAAGTGATAGCATTCCTTTTATTTCGAAATCTTTTGCAGGTTTTGCTACTACTTCAAGCTCAATGCCTTTATGAATGGCATCAACACCTTGCAAGTTAATAGTTCCTTTGTCTGGATTCGAAGTGTCAATCGCTTTTACAGTTGTTCTATTGTTCCAGTTGGTATGGTATAAATTAAGGTTGGCGGTTAAATATTTTGAACGGTAACCGACACCAAGTTCTTTAGAAAATACCTTTTCGTTTACTGCATTAGAATTTACACCATTCGAAACAGTAAGATTAGTGAAAATACCACCACTCATAAATGGAACACGTGAGATATAGCCGATGTTGGCAAAAGCATTAAAGTGTTCGTTTATATTGTAGTTAGCACCTCCTTTGGCTACCCAGCCCCAGAAGTTAGTAGTTTCAGATTTTTGGTTATTGTAATAAAAACGGTCAATTTTCCAATAAGTATTGTTGTTTACCGAACCCGATACAAAAGCACTTAAATCATCTTTGTTATATTCAGCTTGAGCGAATAATCCTCCTTGTACAACATAAGAAGTGTTATCACGATAAACAGGATCACCTACATAAAGTTTTTCATTTACCCAATCAACCATTGTATTGTTATGATCAGGATTTAGTTCTGCTTTTACAGATGAACGATATTGATTATCAATATAGAAATCGCCTCCCATAAGATCGCTGATAAATGCTTGGTGAATACCTTCGTAATAACGAGCATCAATACCACCAGACAAATCGAAATCTCCGTATTTGGTTGTATATGTCGAAAGAAGACCATACCAGTTATGTTCGTTTGTTGATGTGGCAGCAATTGCTTGCGAACCATTTGGATTAGCAGCATTATCAGCCATCAGTGCACCAAAATCATAATATCCATCAGGAGTGCGATATTTGTTATTAATAACTCCCGAAGATGTACCATACAAATCACTTGAATTAGTACCTCTTGCGCTATATCCACCGCCACGCCCTATTGATACGTAAAGAGCTGTTGATAAATTTGATTTCTCGTCAATATCCCAAAGGTGATTCAACGAGATTTGAGGTTTGTGGTAATAATTATAATAAGCACTGTGACGTTGACCATTATCGTCATAACCATACGCCGGATTATAACGATATTGCCCTGGAAGCTGCTCCCAATCACCTATTTTCAGTTTATCATTGTTGTAGCGTTGATTGTGCCACTGAGGTGCCCCAAAAGCTGTTAACGAAATTTGTTGTGACTCATTAATGATTTTTGATATATTAAAGAAATATGAATAGCCTTCGAAGTTAGTTCCTTGGATATAACCATCTCCCTGAGTTTTTGCACCAAGTACTGTCATTGCCCAGCCATTTTTCATTAAACCGGTAGAAACACTGAAGGCAACTTTATAATAGCCATCATTTCCTAATGAATAAGAAAAGAAACCTCCTTTTTTTGCATCTGTTGATTTAGTAACAATGTTTATTGAACCACCTACCGAAGGGGCAGCTACCTTTGAGGCACCTAAACCACGTTGTACTTGCATTGAACGGGTCACATCTGACAATCCTGCCCAATTTGACCAGTAAACACCTCCCCATTCCATATCATTCATAGGTACACCGTTTATCATTACGGCAATATTGGCAGACTCAAAACCACGAAGGTTAATACGTGAATCGCCATATCCACCACCTTGTTTTGTTGCATACACACCTGGAGTGGTTTTAAGTATTTCTGGAAATTCCTGTGTACCTAATTTTTCTTCAATTTCAATTGGAGTAACCACAGACATAGCCACTGGTGTTTTGCGACGAACCGCAACCGAAGAAGTTACAATTACATCTTTTAGTCCAATGGCTTCGGTTTCGAGCTGAATATTGCCCAAATTGGTGTTAGAAGCTGAAACCTGAATTGTTTTTGTTGCATATCCAACATAAGATAAAGTAAGTTCTTGTTTACCAGCAGGAAGATTTATAGAGAAACTTCCATCCAGTGAAGTACTGACCCCTGTCTTACTAATTGGATTATAAATACTTACTCCGACAAGAGTTTCATTAGTGGTCTTGTCTACCACAACTCCTTTTACAAGAACTTGTGAAAATGTTAGCTGAGCCAACATTATTAAAAGAAAAAAAGAAAAGACTCTTTTCATAAAGTTGCTGAATTAATTAAACCTAATTTAATTTTATTAATAATTGTACAAAT
>JBBIID010000455.1:0-2630 GCA_037446675.1 Paludibacter sp. | reverse complement strand
TCGTTGTAGCTGAGGAAATTTGGCTGTAAGTTGAAGTCTTGATTTCCTTTTGATACAAACCAACATTTAAATTTGGACCAGCGTATGCAAAAAGACTCAACGATTTTGACAATGGAAGTGTGTACATAGCGCGCAAAGGTACATCGATAAACTGGCCAAACGTGTAAAAATGTACCGCCGTTGAACTAGGATAGCCTTGCAATTTGTCGTTGTAAGCAACAGTATACAGTGCTCCTGAAAGCAAGCTGAAGTTGTTTTTTAGGGGAATAACTGTTGAAAATCCCAGCTGATTTCCATTGAGGAATGTTCTGCTAACTCCATTTCCATAACGATGAGGATTTGTGAATCCGGCTTCGAAAGATAGTTTTTGTGCCGTAGCAATTGTCGCAAAAAGTAGGAATGCAAAGAGCAATGAGAATCTGAAGGTCTTATTCATGTTGATCGTGTGACACTTTATGGTTTATGAAATGCAAAGATAGATTTTTTTTACGACTAATAAACTATCCGTATAGCTTGTTTACTTGTGCTTTACGAGAATTTAACGGATTAACATAAGAATGTTAATCGAAGTTAGAACTTATCTCTAAAGAAATGTGATTCGTCTTTCTGATTGCTGATTCATAGGTATTTACTAAATCGTTGTTTCTGTGCTCAATTCGTTAATGAATTAAATTATAAAAGCCCTGCAAAATTATTTTACAGGGCTTTAGAAAAATGACAGAGTTAAATCAAATTTAAATTTTTTCTATTTCAGCATTAGATTCTTCGTTAATGTCGTCATTTTTGTCGTCATCCAATTTGTCGTTATCAAAATCGCTGGTTTGTTCTTCTATATTTTTTAGTTTTTTATGTCTCCATTTTTCAAAAAGAAGAAGAATCATTCCATCAATCAGCCCTGTTTTGGGAACGATAAAACTATTCGCTCCGATGGCCTTTGCAACACCGAGGTAGATGTCTCCAGCAAATGTTATAACATCGGCGCGGTCGGCTTTTAATTTGTATTTTTCCATTCGTTCGTCTACATTCAAATCTTTCAACAGATTGTTCATGCTTTCGAGCATTACCACGGTCAATTTGCGGTCTTTCCGTACTTTAGCTAGCGTATGAAATTTGATAATATTTCCGCCGGAACCAATAATATCCTTTATCTCGTAAGCATTTTTCAAAAGGTCCATGTCAGCATGAAGCCGATCTATTTCATCCTCGTTTACTTTGTTCATTAGCATTCTTACTGTACCTACTTTGTAGGAAGAAGATTGCACAAGCTCGCCATTTGAAATTACGGAAATCTCGGTACTGCCACCGCCAACATCCACAAACAAGTAGTTGTGCTGATCGTTTAGATTGTAGAGGAAATGGCTGTCGTAAATAATAATAGCTTCTTCCTGGCCGTCGATAATTTCGATTTTTATGTCCGTTTCTTCCTTAATGAGCTTCACTATTTCTTTCCTGTTTTTTGCTTCCCGCATAGCGGCAGTAGCACAAGCCCGATAATCTACCACGTCGAAAACTTTCATTAAATGACGGAAAGCTTTCATAACCCGAATCAGTTTTTTTTTCTTTTTTTCAGGAATTTTGCCCGATTCAAAAGATTCTTCGCCTAAGCGCAAAGGTACTCTTATGAGCAATTCTTTGTTGAACGACTCGCTGCCTTTGTCGGGCGATACACTCATGATTAGCAATCTGATGGCGTTCGAACCAATGTCAATCGCTCCAAATTTAATTAAGTCCATATTATTGTAAATTGCTTGTTGATAATTCGTTTTTCTGTTCAATATTTTGTCGGAGATAATTCATATAAAGTTTTTCCTGCGATCTGAAAGTTTCCGAATCGCTGGTTTTGTGAATTAAATTTGTGCCCGAACCGTCAACTATTCTCGCACGGACGTTATCTCGCAGTCCGTATTCTATCGTTGTTTTTAAATGGTATTGAATGTCGGCATCGTAAACCGGACTGAAAACTTCGATGCGATTGTCCAGATTTCGCACCATTAAATCGGCCGATCCGATAAAGTATTTTTCGTCTCCTCCGTTTGCGAAAATCATGATGCGTGAATGTTCCAGATAGCGGTCGATGATGCCGTATACTTCAATGTTTTCGCTCATGTTTTTCACACCTGGAATGATCGAACAATTTCCGCGAACCAATAATTTTATTTGAACTCCTTCGCAAGATGCCTGATATAATTTATGAATAATTTTTTCGTCGACAATATGATTAATCTTCATGTAAATATAGGCTGGCAGGCCTTTTCGAGCATTGTCAATCTCGGTTTTTATCATCGATAATATCCTTTTTCGGGTGAAGACAGGTGATACAATAAGTTCTTTAAATACTGGATTGATATAAGGATGCTCAATATATTCAAACACGTTTTCGGCCTCCGAAACAATCGGTAAATGAGCTGTCATTAATGTAAAGTCGGTGTACAATGCAGCGGTTCCTTCATGGAAATTTCCGGTGCTTATGCAAGCAATACTTTTGCTTTTCGTTTTGATTAAAGCAAGTTTCGAATGAATTTTTAATCCTTCAACACCAAAAATCACATTAATGCCAGCATCCTGCATTTTTTGTGCCCAGTTGATATTGGAAGATTCATCAAACCGAGCCAGAAGTTCAACAATTGCCG
>JBBIID010000454.1:0-2637 GCA_037446675.1 Paludibacter sp. | reverse complement strand
ATACGAATTTAAAGCCATGTTTTGAGCTTTGAATGGAGCAGGAGAGAAGCCATCCTGTTTGAAAATACGGCAAAAAGCTGCTGCTATCACACTTTTACCCACATCGCTGCCGGTTCCCGCAAACATAATGGGATGCAATTGGTCGTTCATTACGGATTGATTTGTTTATCAGAATTTTAATAATTATTTTTCGATTCCTGCACGGGCTTTTACGCCTTGCTTGTAGTAATGTTTTATTTCTTTCATTTCGGTTACCAGGTCGGCGTATTCCATAATTTCTTCTGTGGCATAGCGTCCTGTAATGATGACTTCCGTAGCGGGATTGCGCTTCTCAACTACTTCAATCAATTCCTGAACACTGAAAAGATTGTAGCGAACCGCTATATTGGCTTCGTCGAGAATAATAATATCGAACTTTCCACTTGTAATAGCTTCTTCGGCTTCTTTTAACCCCACATTGGCAGCATCAATATCAGCTTGCTTGGGTGCATTGAAAATAAAGCATCCCAAACCGTATTGCTTTAATGTAATAGCCGGCAAAAAATTTGAAATGGAATCCAATTCGGAATAATGTGTCCCTTTTGCAAACTGAGCAATAAAAATTTTCTTTCCGGCACCTACCGCTCTTAACGCAAGTCCCATAGCAGCAGTGGTTTTACCTTTACCGTTTCCGGTATATACATGAACATATCCTTTTTCTTCCATACACTTTGGTTTTAAACTTCGAAACCAGTTACCGAACTATGGCAGTGGTTCGGCAACTGGTATTCAAGCTTAGAAAATTAAACTATGAAATTTCTTTATTTTGATATCATAAATAAGAATTTAGCAGGATTTAAACCGGCAGTGAAAGTGAACTTTTCAGTACCATTATTTCCGAAACAATATACTTTTCCAAGACTGGAATAATCGGTAACACCCAGATAAATGTCTCCGGTTACAGGATTTACATCTATGCTGTAGGGTGTTTTTTCTATCGTGGAACTTACAAGACTTTCATTATCCACTTTTTCATTTTTCAAATCGTAAACAATGATTTTTTTGTTCGTTGCTTGCCAGCTGGCATCGTAGTCGAAGTTATAAATATATGCCTTGTCGTTATACACCGTAAATCCTCTTACGCCCACTGCTATGTCGGTTACTTTATCGGTTCCGGCTTCAATGCGTTGGAATTTTCCGGGAATATCGCCATAATTTCCATTCGATTGTACATAAACATCTCCCTGACTATCAGCATTAATATCGCCTGAAGGATTGAGATTTACCTTGATTTTCTTTTCTTCTGTAAAAGTAGAAAGATTAATCACTGAAATCGTGCTGTCTTTCACAGTAGCCATACCTCCCGTATTTGCCACATACAATTTATTATTGGCAATCACGCTTCTATCAGGATTTGAACCAACTATTACAGTTTTTTCAATAGCATAAGTGGTGGTGTCCATTTGGGCTACCGATCCGCTGTATAGAACGATATACACTTTTCCGTGTGCACAGGTGAGTGTACGTGGTTTGGTAGCATTTCCCTGAGCATCTTTCATAGGTATCGATTTAATACTTGTCATCGTTTTAGGGTCAACCACCTCGATCAAACTTGATTGGTAAACTGCGATGTAAATTTTTGATCCATACTGAATAATATCTTCTCCCGTATCTCCCAAAATGCGTCCGTTTTTTAGTGCAAAAACATCGGTTGTAGCAGAGTCACTTGCAAAGTCGTAATAAGTGATAGTTGAGTTGTTGTTATCTAATTTCCCTGCGTTAAGAACGCAAACGCCGTTACCAATTTTCAAGTCTTCAACTTCATTTTTATCATCGCACGACGACAGAAACGGAATAATTGAAATAATTGCTAACAAATAGCCAAATAATTTTTTTGTATTCATAATTTTTAAGTAATTAATATATAGATAATTAAAATTTATAATTTACCGTCAGCCTGAAATGCCGGCCGGGCATGGGATAATACTGAATAATGGCATAATTTACGTCTGCAATGTTGAGCAACTCCGCCTGAAATTTAAAACGTTTCAGACTGTAACCTGCGAAAATACTTTGATCTACATAAGGAGTCAGATAATTGAAAATATCCGCGTTTTGTCCCGAATAGCGTTTTCCGGCAAAAACCATATTATAGCCTGCATCAAAACTTTTATAACGATAAGTCAACGATGCCGAACCGGAATGCACAGGCGTATAAGGAATAATGTCGTTATAAGTATCCGTATTTTTTTGCTTGTCCTGAGCCAACTGAAAAGTATAATTGGCATTTAACTGCAAATCACTGTTTTTGTTTATGTTTTTGGTGGCAGAAAGATTGATGTCGCAGCCTCTAATATTGACAAATCCGATATTGCGCACGGATGAAAAAGGCATCCCATAAACGATTGTAATTTTATCGGAAATCCGGTTGTAATAAGCATCGGCCGTTACCGATAAATAGCTGATAAACGGCAGATTGTTTGTGTGATACGTTAGCCCCAAGTTGAATTGATGCGTGGTTTCGGGAAAAAGATATTTGTACCCTAAATCGTGATAATACAATTCTGTAAACGTTGGCAATCGAAATATTTCTTTATAAAAAGCTCTCAAAATCAAATTGTCATCCTCAGTTGCCTGCCACGAGACATAAGCCGTAGG
>JBBIID010000453.1:0-2644 GCA_037446675.1 Paludibacter sp. | reverse complement strand
CGGAAATTTATTACATTCTAGCGTCAGAAAATGTGAAAAAAGCTGAGGAGAGATTTGATGGACTTGAAAAATCCATACTTAAGAAAGTTCCGGTAAATATTTCCATTGCAAAAGAAACTGGGAAGCTAAAGGCAAAGTATAAAATATCAATAGCTGTAACATTTACAGCACTTACGGGTTACATCGTTTGCTCTGGTGCTATTGATGCCGGAATTATCCCTCTGATAATTTCGGTATTTATTTTGGCGGGTGGCGCAAGTGCATTGAATGAATGTCAGGAAAGCAAGTTCGATGCAAAGATGAACAGAACAAAAAATCGACCGATCCCGGCCCATGAATTGTCACTTCCCACAGCATATATAATTTCCATAGCGTTCATAATCATCGGACTCTGTCTGCTATATTTCTTTTTTGGATTGATTACCGCTTCTTTGGGATTATTCAATATTATTTGGTATAACTTTATCTATACTGGATTGAAACGCATTACGGCATACGCGGTAGTTCCCGGTTCGCTTGTTGGTGCGATTCCTGTTTTTATGGGCTGGACAGCTGCTAGTGGTTATGTTTTTGAGCGTACAGCGGTTTTTATTGCCTTTTTTGTTTTTATCTGGCAAATTCCTCACTTTTGGTTGTTGATGCTTAAGTATTCAGATGAGTACGAAGCAGCAGGTTTTCCCACGGTTAATCAAAGTTTTTCTTATAAGAACCTGAAAAGAATTATTTTGACTTGGATTGTTGCTACTTCGTTTATCTCTATTTCTATTCCTTTATTTCTCAACAATATCTCGTGGATGTTTTTTATCCTTATTTTTACTCTGAATTTGATTTTTGTAACAACTTATGTGCGAATGTCGATAGGAGATGAAGAGTTGAATTTAAAAAAAACATTTGCCAGCATAAATATTTACATGTTTATATTTATGCTACTATTACTTTCCTATCATTTGCTTTAGAAAGGCTAAAGAGTCTTTTTTACCGGCGCAATAAGGTTATATCCCCTTCCGTGAATGTTGACAATATTGATTTTCGAATCCTTCTCCAAATGTTTACGTAGCTTGCAAATATATACGTCCATGCTTCTCGATTTGCTGTAATACTCCCCTTCGTAATTCCATATTTTATCTATAAATACGTTTCTGTCGGTAATACTATTGGCATGTTCGGCAAGGATATGTAGCAGTTCTGCTTCTTTGTTTGTAAGGCGAATTGATCTATCTTCGCGGATCAATTGTCTTCTCTGTACTTCAAAAGTGTAGTTGCCGATTTCAAAAATATCGGTATTCTTAGGTTCGAATCTTCCCCCTTTTGATTTGTCGCTGTTTTTTCTGTTTTTGTTCCTGTTTTTTATTTTGATGATGCTGGCAAGATCCGAAACGCTGAAAGGTTTGTACAAATAACCTTCTTTTTCAATGTTTTTCCTTTCGGACGGGAGAGTGTAAGCTTTAGGCAGAAGCAAAAGAATATAGATGTCTGGATCCTTCTCGTGCATTTTGTTTATTAGATCAAAGCCGTCAAAAAGTTTAATATCCAGCACCGACATGGAATAATTATTCTTCTCAAAAGCACTAACCGCTGATTTTACATCGGTAAATAAATCAGCATGATAGTTCTTACTGTTCAGATATTCTCTGATAATAACGCCCAGATCCTCGTTTCCTTCACAAAGCAAAATATTCAATGTGTTTTCGTTCATAGTGTTAAGTTTTAAAATGAAAATAATTTTTCGAAAGGTTTTGTCAAAAGTATAATTAATTTTTTTACATATCAAATTTTTTACAACAAAAATCAATTATAAAATACATTTTATTACATTTATTTGTATTTGTAGCATTTTGTGGCTCTCTGATTGATAATTATTTATTGATTTTGTAGAAAATAATTAGCTAAATTATTGTAATTATTGTGAATAATGAAAATTCTGTGATAATTGTTTGAGAAAATAAAGCAAATTGAGATGAATTTGAATCATGAATTGACTCAATTATGTTCAATAGATGTACTTTTAAGTGCAATCAAAGCTTATTTGTGAGATAGACTGCAAAATGGTTGGAGGTAAGTCGGGCTAAAGAGGGCGAGGGATTAAAGATGATTTGCGTTAGATATTTACGCGCAAATGCAATTAAGTAGATCAGAAAAAAAAAGGTGATCTGTCTGAAGATCACCTTTTAGAAGATTATTTTTTCATTTGTTTTTTTAGTAAATCCGGAAGTTCAACCGGCCTTCGAGCCACAGGAACTCCCACGGCTTCGAAAGCGGCTATCTTTTCTTCTGCAGTGCCACTTCCACTGGAAATAATTGCTCCGGCATGCCCCATTCGTTTTCCCGGAGGAGCGGTTTGTCCGGCAATAAACGCAACAACAGGTTTAGTAATATGGTCTTTTATGTATTGAGCTGCTCGTTCTTCCGCATCACCTCCAATTTCGCCAATGAGCACTATGGCTTCTGTCTCGGGATCATCTTCAAACATTTGCAGCAAATCCTGATAATAAAGTCCGGCAACCGGATCGCCACCAATTCCAACGCAGGTGCTTTGCCCTAAATCATTTGATGTTAGTAGACTAACCATCAGATAAGTTAAAGTGCCACTTCGGCTCATTAACCCAATATTTCCTTTTTTGAAAATATTTGCAGGTAAAATACC
>JBBIID010000452.1:0-2691 GCA_037446675.1 Paludibacter sp. | reverse complement strand
GCGATAGCTCAGCAAATGAAAGTAAGCGCTTTTCCAATCGCCTGTTTTTGCGTTTATTTTCGCTAATATCCTGTGGGCATCGGTCTCTTGTTCAGGATAGGTTTTCTTTTCTTGAGCCAGCTTGAGTGACTCCTGAGCATATTTTTTTGCTTCTACTGGGTGGTTCAGATCAAGAAGAATACTACTTGCGTGAATACCATCTGTAATGAAAGAATATGTGCGATCGGTTTCCTTGTCAATAGCCAGCGCAGCGAGGATATTTTTCAATGCTTCTTGGTGTCGTTTATCTGCCTGCAACAATATACTTCGATTTGAAAGTGCCGTACTCATCCCTCTCAAGTGATTTTCACTTTTCGATAGTACATACATCGAATCGTACCATTGATAAGCTTCATGATATTTTTTCAGCTTTTCGGCAATACCACCCAAATCATTAAAAATGGCTATTCGGGTCGCTGCAGATGCATTGTCTGTCTGTTTTGAAAGAGAATAAGCTTTGTTAACATAGAATTTCCATTTCTTTACATCAGTTTCTTTAAATAACTGACCTACATGCTGATAGTAATATGCCAAATTTTTCAGATCACCCGATGCTTCTTTGTTTTTCAGAGCCTTCAACTCATAAGCAATCGCAGTTTTATAATCGCCCAGACTCTCATACTCAGTACCAATATTCATCATCACAATTGCCACTTTATTCAGATCATTAATTTTCGCAAAATGATTTAAAGCTCTGTGATAATAATGAAAGGCTAACTGCCTATTGCCTAAATAACTGGCGTTACTTGCCAATAAATTACAAATTGATCCGGCTTCCTTCTCTAATTTCTTCTTCTCTGCTATATTCAGACCTAGAAGCAAACAACTGTCGCTTTTTTGTAGCTCATCTAAATCCTGTAGATAACTACCTAGATATAAGTAACTTTTTACAATTTCGGTAGTGTCCTGATTTCTTATTGAATGAATATTCGCTTTATATAAACTCTGTAATGAATCATCAGCTATTACATAGTTTGAAGAAACCAACATAATGAAATAAATAAAAACTCTATTGTATCTGAACATGGCACGATAATTATTATTCACTTTTATTAAATAGTTAAATGTGCAAAGAAAATATTATAAAGTAAGCTATTCTTGTTTCATTATAGAAAGATCATCGTATTCGTATCTTCAAAGTTAATTTTCCTGTAAAAATAATATAATTTACCTATTAATCAGGTGTATATAATATTTTTAATAATATTTATTTAAGATTTTTGATTGGCTTTATTTCGTTAGTTTTAAAATCTTACCCGTCCAAGCCGGCATTTCGATGGAAAAATTCGCACTACTACTTAGAACTACATCAGGAATTAATTCATTTTCGTCCAGCAGGTTCTTGCAACCATACAATTCACCATCAACAATTTCGAGATACTGAAAAGCTTCTGCTGGAAATTTTACTTCTGTTTTCAGGTGTTTATCATCAAAATTCAGAACAAACAACAATAGTTCATTATCTGATTTTCTGAAATAAGCATATTGTTCGTGCGAATTGAAAAAATGATTATCGAAGTTAGCATATTCCAAATCGAACATTTTTCCATCTGTAATGGCTTTTTCATTCAGAGTAATGTTCAAAAGTTTTCTGTAGAAATCGCGCAATTCTTTTTGTTCGGCAGTAAGCTTATCCTCATTAAACTTTCCTCCATTTACCCAGTTGCGAACAGATTCCAAACTATAATAATCAAATATAGTTGTACGACCATCCAATCCGCTAAATCCGGCAATTTCCATTCCCTGTTCACCTAATTCCTGACCAAAATAAATCATAACAGGTGCTTTTGTCAATGTTGCAGCTACAATCATGGCTGGCTTTGCATACAAACCGTTACCAGAGAAAAATCCCGAGCCAATACGTTGTTCATCATGATTTTCCAAAAAGTTAAGCATATGGTCTTCAATTCCACCCAGTGCCTGCCAAGCATAAGTAATATCTCTCACCGGATAATTTTTACTTGTAACATCGCGCAATTTGTCGTACATGCCAACTTTATCGTACAAATAATCAAATTTTCCGTTGCTTATAAAATTTCTATATTCAGCCGGATTATAAACTTCTGCTATGAAAATAACATCCGGATATTTTTCTTTCACTTTCAAAATAGCCCATTGCCAAAATTCAACAGGAACCATTTCGGCCATGTCGCAACGGAAACCATCCACTTTTTTCGAAGCCCAAAAAAGTAAAATATCACACATTTTCGACCATGTATCCGGTATCGGATCAAAATAATTTTGACGACCATTAATATAATCAACTCCGTAATTAAGTTTTACGGTTTCGTACCAATCATTTACGCTTGGTGAAGCAGTAAATTGATCATTACCAGTTGCTTTTGCCGGAAATTCTTCGTAATTCGCAATATCAAAACTTGGAGAAAAAGATTGACCCGGAAGATAATAGAAATTATTTTGTGGTGAGAATGCCATCGTTTTATCATCATTTTCACCTAAATCGCGTACACCTTTTGGTTTTGCATCTGAGCAATATTGTCGAGCTACGTGATTTGGAACAAAATCAATTATCACTTTCATGCCGGCCTTATGAGTTCGCGTAACAAGGTTCTGAAATTCCTTCATTCGGTTCTCAACATCGACGGCCAAATCGGGATCGACATCGTAATAATCCTTAATGGCATAAGGCGA